>JBAXFZ010000171.1:0-8471 GCA_037139685.1 Bacteroidota bacterium | reverse complement strand
ATGCATTTGGTCCTTACGAAATCACCCAGCCGGAAACCTTCAAGTTTGACAACCTGATCACCGATGTAACCTGTCATGGCGGAAGCGATGGCCATATCACCAGCGTTCACATTACCGGTGGTACCCTGCCATACTCATACATCTGGAATACGGGAGCAACAACATCCGACATCTACAACCTGACTGCAGGATATTATTCTGTTACAGGTACCGATGCCCACGGTTGTCTTGTACACGGAGGCGGCATTGTTAATGAGCCTACTCTGTTAACAGGTTCTATTATCGCCCAAACCGATGTTCTCTGCCATGGTAATTCCACTGGAGCAGCTACTGTTGCTGGTGCCGGCGGTTCTACCACCTACACCTATCATTGGGAAAATGGTCAGAATACAGCTACAGCAACCGGGTTAGCAGTTGGCAGTTATATTGTCACTATCACCGATGCACACAGCTGTACTGCTACTACAACAGCCACTATTACCGAGCCAACTGTTCTGTCTTCCTCGATCACAGCCACGACCCATGTGCTTTGCCACGGTGGTCAGAATGGCGCCGCAACCGCTGCGGGTGCTTTCGGAACCCCGGGATACACATACTTATGGGAAAATGGCCAGAGCACTGCAACTGCCACCGGGTTATCGGTTGGATCATACATTGTTACGGTTACCGATGCTCATAGCTGTGCTACTACAACCACAGCAACTATCACCGAGCCGAACGTGTTGTCAGTTTCAGGTATCGTTACTGACAATACCTGTTATACCTATAGCAATGGAATTGTAAACGTCACAACTACCGGCGGAACAGTTTCATACAACTATACATGGAGTACCGGAGCAACAACGGAAGATATCTCGGGCCTGCCCGCTGGTACCTACACCGTAAGCGTTACCGATTCACATTCATGCTTTACCTCCTCCTCCTTTGTCGTAACCCAGCCTGCTCCTTGGTACATTGGTATCAACGGCAGCGGAACAGCTTGCTGCAACTCAGGAATCGGCAACAACAATGCAACCTACACTGCCACCACCCCAACAGGTGCCTTCACAGGCCCGGTTACCTATCAGTGGGTGATTGAAGGAGGTTCTATTGTTTCAGGCCAGAATACCGCTACTATCGTGGTAAGCTGGACATGTTGCGGCAACGGTAAAGTCTACCTGACTGTAACCGATTCACATCCGTGTTCACTGACAACCATGCTGCCTGTTACCATTGTTGTACCACCGACTCCGATCATTGTCGGCGCAGCATCGGTCATTGCACATGATGTTGATACCTATTCTGTACAATACCCGGATGCAACACATCTGTATACATGGACTGTCCAGGGCGGTTCCATTACAAGCGGCTGGGGCACAAGCTCCATCACCGTACAATGGGGCGATTATCCTGTTTGCGGCTGTGGCCAGGTGAGTGTTTGCGAAACAACACCCGCGGGTTGCACGGCATGTACCAACATGGCTATCACAATCCTCCCGCTTCCGAGCGGCATCAGCTTATATGGAACGGTATATTACAAGAACGTAGGTTTGACTTATAACCTCACTCCTCCGACCGCACCAGTACCTGGTATCCCTCTGAACAATGTAACTGTCAAACTCAGGAATATGACGACCAACGCCATTGTTGCCACAACAGTGACCGGTCCGAACATGAACCCACCGTACACCGGCGATCCGGGATACTATGCCTTCATGAACCTTCCTGCCGGCAATTACAAACTGGAAGCAACTTACGGCTCTGCATGGGGCGGTAACAATGCAACAGATGCTCTTCTGGTTCAGTTGGAAGCTATGGCACCACCTTCTGTATTGTCCGGTCTCTACCGTACAGTGGCAGATGTGAATGCGACTAATACCGTTACAGCACTCGATGCTCTGTATATCAAACTGAGGACAGTAGGTTCAATTTCCTCCTACCCCGCAGGTGACTGGGCATTCGAAAATCCGACAGTAACGATACCTTTCGTAGGTGCAAAAGACTTTGCAGGTCTCTGCGAAGGCGACGTGAACGGTTCGTTTATCCCAACAGGCATGAAGGATGTTTCCTCCCTGTCAGTTGTTGAAGATAAAACCCAAACCATTCCTGTTGGACAAAAATTCAGCTATGAGATCAGGAATAGCAAACCGGCCACAATCGGTGCTATGACCCTCTTCATGGGCTACGATAACAATCTCTTCGATGTTGTTAATGTGACTACCTCATTCAGTGATGATATGAAGTATGTTATTGAAAACGGCAATGTTGCGATTGCATGGTCAAATACCAATGGCATGACGGTGAATGATAACGAACCGATCTTTACGCTGACCGTGAAGGCAAAAGCATCAATTGCTGAGCCTACACAAATCTTCAACCTAAAGACAGGTAGTGAATTTGCCGATCCTAGAGGTAACAAGTTAGATAACTTCGACTTGAAACTTGCCAAGGTAGTTACACCAAGTGCAACTGAGTTCTCGATGGTCAACTTCCCGAACCCGTTTGCCAACCATACCAGTATCCTGTATACACTGCCTGAAGCAGGCAAGGTGAAACTGGTTCTGACCAACTTATATGGCCAGACCATCCAGACCCTTGTTGATGAGCCTCAGACAGCAGGTGCACATACTGTTGACGTTAATCCTGCCGATTTCAACCTTAATTCAGGAGTATACCTCTATAAGATTGAGATTACAGGTGCAACCGATACCTACGTGAAGAGCAATAAAATGATCTACACCAGGTAATAAACCCTGAAGCAGGAAGGCAACAGTTTTTGTGTTGCCCTCCTGCTTTCTTACAACTAAAAAAACAATACAACACTTCCAGCCTGAACCCAAAATGAAAAGCCTGATTTTTATTCTCTTTTTATTTATTCAGTGCATCTTCACGACTGCGCAGATACTGCCCGCAAATGCGGACAAGATCTGCGCAGCCCGGGAAGTGTTTTTACCGGCTCAAACCGATTTTAATAGTAATTTTACAGGTTTAATCTTAATGCCACATATTTTTTTGAACCCTAGTTTGATTGATTATTTTATGACCGGAGCCAACAGTTTCGTTGCCTCTGCTTCTTACGAAAAAATTATGGTCTCTCCAGGCACGTTCAACTCCAATAAATTGGTTGGACTTCCTGAGTCTCCAGATACACAACTACAGGGTGTTTTTCCTGTAAACAACAAATCCCATCTGACAGTTGTTCAAATGGAAGGTTTTACCTCAGTATCACTTATGAATTCTATTACCTGACTGTAACATTGATTTCCCTGCAAGTACCAGGGTACACCATATAACTAAAGCAATTAAAATAAATTAACATATATACAATCTTGAAAGTATAAACACAACTTAATAATTGAACCCATGATTAGGAAATTTACCTTATTCTTATTCTTGACACTGTTCTTCGGGACAGTATCATTTGGTCAGTCGGCTTCGCTGGAAAACAAAACAGCGTTTCCCAATACGACCACAGATGTGGCGCTTAATGTTGGTGACTTTACCAATGTGACATCGATCACATTCCTCATCCGTTATAATCCCGAGGTAGTTGCCTTCACCGGGATTACTAACCCTGCTCTTTCAGGACTGACGGCTTATGCCGCGGATTCAACCATTACAGTTTTCTGGTCATCACCAACTGCTCAATCAGTTTCCGGAATCCTGTGTAAATTGAATTTTATGTACTATGGCACGACCAGTACGCTTGGTTTTTTGCCAGCCAGTACAGTAACAACAGGGACATTGACACCTGTCAATATCCTTGTCGGATACACCAATGGTTCTGTTTCCCAGGCCTCATGCGTGTCAGCTGATTTAGGTGCAAGCATCGGCAGCGCTACGAAGGCCCCCGGACAATATGTCGACATCCCGGTAACCTTTGCGCCAAACTCATATACAACACTAATCAGCGCCGTTACGCAAGTTATCAGTTACGATGCCAACAAACTGTCATTTGCCTATGTAACCGGAACCGGGGCATTTGTTTCAGGCGTTAACGTTTCGGCAAGCAACGGTATAATCACTATTACATGGACAAATACCACCGGACTGGCTATCAACTCCTCCTCCTTTATCCTCCATTTCATGTATAACGGACCGGGAACTGCCTCCATTGCTTTCGCCCCTGGTTGTGTAGTTACTACCGCTTATTCTGCATCTCCTTCACTGTCAAATGTTAACGTATGCTATTCAAACGGGAGTGTTTCGCAAACAGCAACATCCAATACTGCAATACTTGGAAGCCTGAGCAGCGTTGTTCAGGGCGACGATATCCTGGTACCCCTTGACCTTAATATCACCGGACCAGTCTCGGCATTCACCGTTTACATGTATTTCGATTTTCCTGTCCTCGCATTCACCGGCGTATCCATTGCGCCGGCCCTTGCTCCATTTGTAAATGTAAATGCAACAGGAACACTGATTACAATTGCATATTCCAATCCCTCACCAGCTCCGATAACCCCGGGGACATTTTTAAATTTAAAATTCCATTATACAGGAATGGGTACAGGCTATGTGAATTTTTCAGGGAACTGTGAATTTATGGATGACATGATCAACCCAATAAATGTCATGTATACAAATGGCACTGTTGCTCCCGGGATTCTGCCTGCAAATGCACATGCAACCATTGGTTCTGTTACAGGATCTGCAGGTTCTGAAATAACTGTCCCGATTGCAATTGAAGGTTCAACTTCAAACCCGATTGGTGCCGTTACCATGTTTATCAGTTATGATAATGAAAAACTTTCTTTTACGGGAGTTACTGGTAACACATACAATGCAACATATGGAACTTCGGGTACCCAGGTCAGCATCGCGTGGAATGCATCCACAAGTGCTGGCGTTAACCTTACCGGTACTTTCATCAACCTGACATTTCAATACAATGGAGGCGGCGGCGGAGTTTGCTCATCCGACATATATTTTAAAAACGATGATGCAACAGGCCAGCCCTGCGAACTTGCAAACAAAAATGCCGCGTTTGTACCGGCTCACTGGATCAACGGAGGTGTAAATTTATTCCCAGCAACTCCTGCCATCGCTGGAGAAGCCAACCCTGTCGCAGGTTCAGTAAAAAATTATTCAACTGATCTTGCAATGATCAATTATATGTGGAACGTATCAGGTGGTACAATTACCTCGAATCTTGGGGATCACATTGTTGTTCATTGGGGAGCTATCGGCGCTGCTTCTGTAAATGTAAGCTATACCAATCCGGGAGGCTGCAACCTGAATAACAGCAAATCAGTAACGATTATCGGGCCGGGCAGCCCAACCACAACCATTACAGGACGTGTTGCCTATGACAATGATGTAATCTCCCAGTATATGGATGGTGTAAACATTTCACTTTACAATTCAGCCTCTACCTTATTTGGGTCAACAACAACCGCCACCGTTTTAGGGAATAAAGGCACCTTCACCTTTACCAGTGCCCCCCAGGATGATTATACAATCGTAGCAACGCTTTCAGCACCATGGGGAGGTGTAACCGGTCTTGACGCCCTGCTGGTTGAACTTAATACTGCAGGGGTACTGACCCCACCGCTTTCAGGCATTCGTTATGTTGCCGGCAATGTCAATTCTGTTCTGCCGGTCAATGCTTCCGATGCCCTGTTGATAAAAGAACGCCTTGCCGCTATTATCAGCACTTTCCCTGCCGGCGACTGGGTGTTTGATACCGGAATCGTTCATAACTTCCCCGGCCCGACAACCTACAATTTCACGGGCCTTTGTACCGGAGATGTTAATGGCAGCTATTCCCCTGTTGTTGGTGTAAAAGACGCCCCCTCCCTCGCTCCTGTTGAAAATGAGATCATGACCATCCCTGTAGATAAATCTTTCACCTACAACCTTAAAAGCAGCAGAGCTGCTCAGTTGGGTGCCATGACACTCTACCTGGGTTACGATCCCGAACTCTTTGAAGTTGTGAAAATGAACTCTTCCCTTGATGGAATGGTCTATTCGATCAAAAACGGAAAGATTTCCGTTGTATGGTCAAACCTGAATTCAAGGCAACTCCAGGATGATGAAGCTATCCTGTCGTTACAGGTGAAAACACGTAAAACGATTCTCACCCCGACCCGTATCTTTACTGTTCTGAGAGGCTTAGAGTTTGTCGACCCCGCTCTCAATATTCTGAGTGACCTGACACTTAAACTGGCCAAAGTTGTTACCAACAGCCCGTCGAGCGAATTTTCACTCACGAATTACCCGAATCCGTTTACCAATTCAACAACAATCGCCTACGAAATGCCAGCTGCAGGCCAGGTTCGCCTCACACTGTCTGACCTCCTCGGAAAGCAGATTGCCATCCTGAAGAACACAACTGAAGAAGCAGGATTACATTCATTCAACTTGAACCCTGCGTCCTATAACCTCACTTCGGGTATCTACCTCTATAAAATTGAAATTATTACAGGAACAGAGAATTTTTCGAAGATCCAGAAGATGGTTTATACACAATAATTTATTAACCCAAAGGGATGAAGAGGCTTTGAGTCCTCTTCATCCCTTTTTAATTTATCTAGGAGCAAACGAATAATGAAAATGGCTGTTTTTCAAAAAGTAATCATCCTTGGTCTACTTTTTTTTATTGCCAGCAAAAACCTAACAGCCCAAAATCCCACCTTATCAATTGGCAATGTTGGAATTTGCAATACGCCAACTGTTTTAGTCCCTCTGGCAGGGGCCAATCTGACAAACATCGGATCAATAACGCTTTTTATCTCATTTGACGACCTTAGCCTGACCTTTGACACGGTGTTGAATGTTGACCCTCAATTGAACGGTCTCCTGTTCAACCGGCTTTCCAATCCGTCAAGAATAGCACTTGTTTGGAGTAACGTGAATGGAGCCCACTTCCAGAATACCAACCTCCTAAATCTCAAATTTAATGTTTTGCAGCAAAGCTCCGCGCTTACTTTTATCTCCGGTTGCGAAATTGCAAATCTTTCACTGCAGATAGTTCCTGTTAACTTTGTTAACGGTTCAGTATACCCGGCAATGCCAATTATATCGGCCGGTCCCGACAATAAAACAGTAAAATCCCAGGCAAATGCCATTTTCCAGGTCACATCACCAGATGCAACTATATATACATGGCAGGAAAGCAGAAACAGCGGCACATCCTGGAATGATTTAACAGATGGTACAACCTATTCCGGAATACATACAGCAGAAGTTACGATAAAACATGTCCCCACTAATTTCAACCATTTCGTTTACCGTTGTGTTCTTAAAAAAGATAACTGCCCCTCCATTTCCAATCAGGCAACCTTATCGGTCGATTCAGTGTCAGGAATGTATGAGGATCAACAGATCAAACATTTTGCTGTCTATAACAAGCCAAATCCGTTTTCTGAAACCACCACAATTGTATATAACGTTCCGGATGAAGGAATTGTATCCATTGAACTCCGCAATATGATGGGTAAATGTATGGTAAAGTTATTTGAAGGATTCCGCATAAAAGGTGAATATATGATTGAAAAAAATTTCTTATCTTTGCCGATTGGAATATATTTCTGCAGGTACAGGTTTACCAGTTCTGCTCAAACATCTGAAATTCAATGTAAAATGATAAAAATAAACAAAAATTAACCTCAGGGAACAAGTTTGAAAAATCATCCGGCACGTCCCTAAGGGTTGATTTCAATTCACTAAACAGTAATAAATAATTAAAATATAAAAAATACTTGAAATGAAACATTTTACGACAACTTTGCTGTTACTGCTGATCATTGGATCTGCAGCTTTCGGCCAGTATACGGTGACACTGCCGACAGTTACGGCGAGCCCTAACGAAAATGTGGCGATACCTCTAAACGTGACAGGTTTCACGAGCATTGGATCGATTCAGCTGTTTATTAAAGTTGACCATAAGGTACTTACACTTTTAAGTATCACCGGGTTTTCACAAACCGGCCTGGTTTACGGATCAGGGGTGACAGGCGATACCATCAGGATCATCTGGACCAATGTCACCCCGCATACGTGGGCAAACGGCACGCTGCTGACGATGAATTTCAAGTACAACGGACTATCCAGTACCATGAACTTTATCCCTTCCCAGTGTGAAGTTGCCAAGTTTGTAGGAGGAATTCCCACGGTTTTAACCGGAACCTTTAATAACGGTGCCATCAGCCCCTACCAGGGCAATGCAGAACAAGCCCATATCGGCAACGTTTTTGCCGTTACCGGTAATGCAGTAGCAGTACCCCTTTGGTATTCCTCAACATCCACCAACCCCAGCGCTGCCAACATTACGCAGAAAATAGCCTACGATGCGACAAAACTTACTTTTGTCAACGTTACAGGCACAGGTGTATTAAGTACCGGCATTACATCATCAGCAGCCTCCGGTATTATTACACTTACCTGGGCAAATGCATCAGGAGCCCTGATCAACACGCCGGGTTCCCATTTTAATCTTAACTTCACCTATACCGGCAGCACGACTACCAGCGTTACCTTTAGCACGGGAT
>JBAXFZ010000170.1:0-8559 GCA_037139685.1 Bacteroidota bacterium | reverse complement strand
CATTGTATCCATTGAAGGTCCGGTATTGCACACGGTACATCAGACGGTCGGTGATGGCAGGAACCTTTGCAGATGTTCCTTTCTGGGGGATACCACCGGAGAGGGATGAGTTAAAGGGGGCAACAGGAAGTCCGAGGTTGTTACCGTAGGTTGAATTTGCCGGGGTAACCCAGTCGGCGTGAAATTCGTTGATCCCCAGGTGCTGTGTACCGCTGGTACGGATATAGACAAAATACTCAGGGGTTCCGGCCGGGGGGAATGGTCCGTCGCAGTCGGCAGGGATGGCGGTAAAGGCTTCGTTAGAAGAAGGAAGGGTGAATGAAATTCGTGCAGCCGTAGGACTTCCTGCGAGCATGGCCGTGCGGTCGTAAGCATCGGCACCGGTGCCCGAATAGGATGAACCATTGGCAAAACGGTTGCTGCTCATGTAATATCCGTCTGACCAGATCCCGAATTTGGGATAGTCGGGCATGGCTGTGAAGGAATACTGGTAACGGTACCATGAGCCGGTCGGGTCGTTGGTTTGTGAGATGGCTATCATCTGGAAGTTTCCTGCGCTGGGCAGTGAGAACTGGGTAAATATCCAGCGGTCGGCAATTTCGTCATAAAGAACAACGGCATCACCATCGTTAGAATTGTTTGGCATCCCGGTCCACACGCTGCTGCTGTTCAGGGGGCCTATGAGTTTGAGCCCGGCTTTGTTGTATATGGCATATGAGCAATTCACCACCTGGAAATAGTAGCCTTTGCCAACATCACCATCGGTATCGGGAGGGATATATCCCTGGACATTATTGACCCCGTCAAAGTTCTGGATCGTGGTGTCAGAGGTTAATACACCGTAGTAATCCTGGACAACGGGATGCTGAAAATTGGGTATCCCGGTCAACTGGTTCGGATCTTCCTTGAAAATATTGAATTTATTTTTAACAATACCGTCTTTCCACGAGTTGTCGGCCTTGGTCGGTGCATTTTTGATCATATCCCTCAAAGGCGGGGATATGTCGAAATACACAGGATAGGCAACCTCCGGTTTCAGCGGCTGGTTCTGTGCAAATGAAAGGTTCATGCCCACAACTATGAGCAGGAAGAGCAGGTAATACTTTTTCATGGGAATAATTTTGGTTAGGGTTCAGGTTGCAAAGTTATTGAAAAGTTGTCTATATTTGACCATTCCAAAAATAGAATTCAACATATTTATTCATAAAATCCGGATAAAATGAACATTATTATAACCGGGGCCAGTAAAGGCATCGGCTTCGAACTTGTTAAGGTGTTAGCCAAACATAAGCAAAACCAGATCGTGGCCATTTCCCGCAATGGCAAGGCGCTTAAGGAACTGGTTGCCGAATGCGTGCACCTGTACCCCGAAGCAAAGGTCATCCCCTATGAATTCGACCTCAACCAGTTCGAGTTTTACCCGTTCATCGTTCAGCGGCTCGAGACCTTCATCCATAAATGCGACATCCTTGTCAACAACGCCGGCAAACTGATCAACAAACCCTACAGCAAATTCGATCTTACCAATTTCGACGACACCTTCAATGTCAATATAAAAGCTCCCTTCTTCCTCACCCAGGCCCTGTTGCCCATGATGAACAAGGGGGGGCACGTGGTGAACATCGGCAGCATCGGCGGGGTGCAGGGCAGTAAAAAATTCCCGGGGCTGGCTGCCTACAGCGCCAGCAAAGGTGCCCTGGCCATCCTCACCGAGGCGCTTGCCGAGGAGCTGGCAGAACAGGAGATCACGGTGAACTGCCTGGCCTTGGGGGCCGTGCAGACCGAGATGTTCACCAAAGCTTTTCCCGGGGCCAAGGCCATGCAAAACCCCGCCCAGATCGCCCATTTTATCGGCGACTTCTGCATAAACGGACCCAAGTACTTTAATGGCAAGGTGGTGCCGGTGTCGATGTCGGTGCCCTAGGAGAAATGGCGAAATCCAAAGTGCTAGATGCAAAATGCAAAATGCAAAATGCAAAATGCAAATTGCAAAATGCAAAGTGCAAAATGCAAAATGCGAATTGGGGAGCAATCACGAACACCCGAAAAAAATAAATATGATTGTGAGTAAATGGCGAAATAGCGAGGTGCTCAAATTGCTATTTAGCGAAAGAATCGCGAATATCCGACAGGAATAAATGTAAGTAACTAGTTTTTGAAATATCAGTTTGCATGCTGATTTTGGGTAAATTTGATCAGGAAAACCAACTCTGTTTGTCAGCATGGATTGCCTTATCTGGCAGAAATATTGCCATTTCTTTTGGATACCCGTCTTACCGGGCTTTAAGTTTGTTATTTCAGAATTTGATTAGTCACTTTCTTACACCACGACATGGTTTGGCGCACTCTTGATGTTACTTTGCATGAAAAAAGACATGAATACATTGGATTTTACTCAGCGGTTTCCCGATGAAACTGCATGCAGAGAGCATTACAAGAATATGCGGCTCAAGCGAGGCCTGACTTGCAAGAAGTGTGGTGGTACCAGCCATTTCTGGCTGGCTTGTAAAGGGCAATTTGAGTGTAAGGTCTGTCATTTTCGTACTACGTTAAGAAGTGGGACTGTGATGGAACATTCACATTTATCATTCAGGGTCTGGTACCTGGCGATTTTGTTTATGACTGCTACAAAAAAGGGGATTTCAGCATGTGAGATGCAGCGCCAGCTGGGGTATAAAAGATATAAAACGGTATGGTCCCTGATGCATCGGATCAGAACCTTAATGGGTAAGAGGGACGATTTATATTCACTGACAGGCATGATCGAGTTCGATGAGGGGTTCTTTAAGGTTGCAACTCCAGAAAAGGAGCACCAACGGTTAAAAAGGGGCAAAGGCAGCCAACGACTTGAAAATGTTGGTGTAATGGTAGAATCAACGCCACTTGTGGACATCAACACAGGAATCGAATCTAAGCATTGTAGATATTTCAAACTGAAAGCTTTAGATACTCAAAAATCAGAATCGATTAATACTCTTTTTCAAAACAGTGTCACATCTGACAGTGTTGTATTCACTGACCAGGGTAATAATTATCAGGATATCCATAAGTTTGTCGACATGCATATCACCGAAAAATCATCAAAAAATACTACGAAAACCACGCTTAAATGGGCTCACATTGCGATCAGCAACGCTAAAAGAACTTTTCTTGGTGTCTATCATAAAATGAGCTCGGATTACTTACAAAACTATCTAGACGAATTTGCTTACAAACTGAATAGGAGAAACTTTGCTGATTTATTCGAAAGGGTAATCATAGCTGCTGTTTTTCCTTACTGGTATGAAAGTGCTTAATCAAATTTCAGATTTCAGATTTCAGATTTCAGATTTCAGATTTCACATTCAAACAACTTATCAACACTATAAAATATGTGAGGTGTGAATTGTGAAATTGACCGGGACAAAGATTGCCCTGGCTTGTTTTTTCCGCAATACCTGATTCAGGAAGGATGGTCATTTTTCTTTATCTTTGGGTCCCGGGACGGTTGTGCCCCGATACCAAACGGAGGGCCATTGAAGGAAGGTTATTCACAGGGCCTTGATTTGGCCGGGTATCCGGTTAAATAAACCATCTGCCTATGACCACCTGCACAAATGTGAAATTATCTATCTGCCTGTCTTTTTTTTTCATCATCCTTGCAACAGCCACCTCCTGTAAAAAGGCCGGCGATACTTCCGCCCCGGCAGAGGTAACCAACATAAAGATATATAATGGCACTTCGGATGTTAAATTAACATGGAATGATCCGTCCGACGGGGATTTCCAGAAAGTGAGGATTACCTGCAAAGAACCCTGCGAATCCAAAACCGTCGAGATACCTAAGGGTGTTCAGTCTGCTGAATTCAAATACCTGGTCAGCGGGACGGAATACAGCTTCCTGATTAAAACGGCCGACAGTCACGATAACCAGTCTGCCGGGATTACGACCACAGGTATTCCCGATTACAGGAACGGCTGGGTGGGCAATTATCATTTCACCAACTACAACCACCTGTTCATTCTGTCGGAATGCAAATCAAAAAAAGCAGAAACTGATGATACCATTGAATATAACGGCTCTGTTGCAAAATTTGAAACGGATAAAGTAAAGATCATATATCTTCCCGGTTATATCGAACCTGACCTGCAGTACGAAACATTTCCGATGATTTACGCTGTTTACGGGTTGATCTATCCCAATGTCGGCACCCCCGGAATATTCAGTTATCCCGGCATGCCCGGCAGGTATGAGTTCACCGGAAGCTTTACCGGCGGGGATTCAATCCGGTTTAGTTTTTCACATGCAACCCATATGGGGGATGAATCCTACAGGATTTTTGGTAAAAAGATCAACTAGCAGATCAGCTCTATCCGGATTTTACTTTAAACCTGGTATAAAATGAAGGAATTTGTATTGATTTTCCGCATGGACATCACCACGCCCGGGCTACAGCCAAGCCGGGAACAGATGGAGGGATACATGGAGCAATGGCATGAATGGACCGGTTCCATCTCTGCCCGGAACCGGCTGGCACCGGGAGGGAATCACCTCTCCCCGCAAGGAAGGGTGGTCAGGCCGGGCAACGTGATAACCCAGCGGCCCTACACCGAAAACAGGGAATCCGTTGCGGGGTATTTACTGGTGAGGGCTGAAAACCTTGACGAAGCCCTTCTGATAGCGATGGACTGTCCGATTCTGAAGGGTGAAGGCACAAGTGTCGAAGTGCGGGAGATTCCCTGGTGAATTCATCCGCTTTTCCGCCTGAAGAGCAGCCTCAGGAAGAGCTGGTCGAAGACAAAGGTGCCAAATAGAATGGCGGACAGGATGGCGGCAATCTGCCAGTTGTTTGCCAGGAGGGTTAACAACCGGAGATTTGCTGCCTGACGAGGGAAAGAGCAGAACCCCAGCCAGGACGGCCAGTGCCCCGGCAGCCAGGACAGTTTTCAGGGCAAACTCAAAAAACAGTTCCCGCCAGGAAAGACGCTTTTCCAACCTGCTGATCAGCCTGTCGGTGAAGGCGACCGGTAGTTCGAGACCGGGAAATTCCTGCAGCTCCTCATCAAGGATGGTGTTCAGTTCGTCGCGTGTTATCCGGTTGTTCATGGTCCAAAATTAATATTAATTGACATCAAATAAAACGTTCACGATCTCGGGCATCACGCCGAGCATCTTTTCATGGATGATCTGCCGCCCGCAGTTCAGGTAGCTCTTTATAGTTCCCTCGGGCATCCCGGTGATCTCGCCGATCTCGTGGTACGAAAATCCCTCGAGATGATAAAGGGTGATCACCGTACGATAGTGTACAGGCATGGCATCCAGGATCAGGTGCACCAGTTTCCTGATGGCCATTCGGTCGTGGTTGCCAAGGTTGTCGGGGATTTCCACCCTCGCCAGCATGGCAGGGGTGAACTCTTCGACGAATGAAACCGACTCCCTTTTGCTCCTGCGCAGGTGGTCAATGCATATATGCCAGGTGATGGAGCCGATCCAGGTTGACAGTTTTGAATCACCCCTGAATTTCCCCATATCACGAAAAACGCGGAGGAACACCTCCTGGCACAGGTCTTCGGCATCCTCGTGCCGGTCGGCCATACGCAACACCATATGCCACACCAGGTTCTTGTATTTTTCAACAAGAAAACGGAACGCATGGGTGTTCCCATCCCTGACGCGTGCTACGAGTATTACATCATCCATTGTGAGATTAGTCGCCTGAAACGCCAAAAGGTTGCAGTTCCATAAAAAAAAAATCACAAAGCTGCAACCTTTTTGCCCTGAATCCGACTTATGGATCACAAACAATCTAAAATTGTAAACAGATGATGCAAGATGTCCTGATTCCCGCAATCGTATTCTTCGGTCTTTACCACATTATTAAGATGTTCACCGATTTCCTGCTTAAGAGGAAGATCATCAAGGCTGGCCATGTTGAAAAAGCCGGTATCCTCGATCCCGTGACAGCTGTTTCGGAAGAAAACCGTTTCCCGACCCTTAAATGGGGGCTGGTTTCGCTGATGGCCGGCCTCGGGCTGGTCCTGATTGAACTGATGAGCCGCGGCGGGCAGATTTCATGGGTAAAAGAGTATAACTCCCTGCTTCCCATAGGGATCGAACTGGTGTTTATCGCCGCCGGGTTCCTGATCTACTTCTTTATCGTGAACACGAAGAAGAGGTAATCAACCGGCCACCCTGGTCGCCCCCGCCGGGGCCCAGCTCAATTATATGGTCGGCCCGGGCTATGATGTCGCGGTCGTGTTCGATGACCAGCAAGGTATGTCCCTGGCCGGCCAGCTGGCCGAAGAGTTCCACCAGGTAACCGATATCACGGAAATGAAGCCCTGTCGAAGGTTCCTCAAACAGGTAGAGTACCGCCCCCTTCACGGGTTTCATCAGTTCTGCAGCAAGAACCAGCCGCTGCGCCTCGCCCCCCGAAAGGGTATCGAGCGGCTGCCCGAGCTGCAGGTAGCCAAGGCCAACATTTTCAAGCATCTGCAACTGGCCTGCCATTATCTGCTGATCAGAAAAGAAGCGGGTGGCCTCCATCGCCGTCATCCCCAATACCTCCCCGATGTTGAATCCCCTGAACCTGCATTGCAGGATTTCGTCGCGGAACCGTTGGCCATGGCACTTTTCGCAGGCTACGGCAACGTCGGAAAGGAAATCCATGGAGATGCGGATCTGCCCGGCTCCCTCGCAGGTTTCACACTGCCCCGCCTTGTTCAGAAAGGAAAAATGGTTTTTTGTAAATCCCGCCTGTTTCGCTCCGGGTGTGGCGGCAAAGAGGTCGCGGATACGGTCGGAAATGCCGGTAAAAGAGGCCGGCGTGGCGAGGGAAGAGGAGAAGCCTGTACGTTGCTGCACGGATACGATCCGCTGAAAATTCTCAAACCCGTCGATCGCGGAACACCCGGTCGGGCTGCCGTTTTCCCATGATGCCCGTATGACGTCGTTCACTAGGGTCGATTTCCCGCTGCCGGAAACACCGGTGATGGCGATGATGCCGCCCGAGGGAATATCCAGGTCAAATCCCCCGAGGTTATGGGCAAAGGCATTTTTAATGGACAAACCTGGTTTAAGGTCATGATGTTTTGATTCCGGGAAACTGCCCGGCAATCCTGATCCCGGTGAGATCGTCCCGGAAAGGTATGGCCCCGTAACCGACGCCGGGTTTTGAATGATTTCGAAGGGTGTTCCTTCGGCGATGATCCGGCCTCCCTCCTTTCCTGCCCCCGGCCCCATATCGATCACATGATCGGCCGATAGGATAACCTCCCGGTCGTGTTCTACAATCACCACGGTATTCCCGGCCTCCTGCAGCGACCTGATCAGCTTCATCAGGTTTTGTGTATCGCGCGGATGGAGCCCGATAGTAGGCTCATCCAAAACATAGGTGATGCCGGTGAGCCACGAACCCAGCTGCCCGGCAAGACGGATTCGCTGTGCCTCACCGCCCGAAAGGGTCGATGAGATACGGTCGATGGAAAGGTATGACAGGCCAAGCCCGGCCAGGAATTCAAGTTTCCGTAAAATCTCCTCCACCAGGGAGGCTGCAACTTCAGCATGACCGGGAACATTAAACCGGGACCCGCATGATCTGAAAAAAGCGATGGCGGCGGATACCGGCAATGACGACAGCTCGGCGATATTCTTCCCCGCGATGCAAAACCCGAGCGCCTCGGGCTTCAGCCTTGTTCCGGCACATGCTGCGCAGGAGATAGTTTTCATCAGGTGCATCATCCCTGCGCCGCGGTGGTCGGTATGTTTGCGGTTGTATTCTTCGTTGACCAGGTTTACCAATCCATTCCACGGTCCGCTGAAATGGTGCTCGCCGGTGCGGTTATCACGCTTAAACTGCCAGTTGACCTCAAATATCTCTTCACCGGTGCCTTCCAGCGCTATGCTCCTTGCCTCCTGTGGAAGTTCATTCCAGGGTTTCATAAAATCAATGGAATAGCGTGCACCGGCGGCCCTGAGGGTGGCCATGTACTGGCCGTGGGGATCTCCATAGAACTTCCCGGTTTTCGTGCCATCCATGGCCCCGTCCGGGAGCGGTTTTTCAGGATTGGTTATCAGCCTTCCAGGATCGCAAACTGTCTGCGAACCCAGCCCGTCGCATACCGGGCAGGCACCGTGCTGATGGTTAAATGAAAAGAGGCTGGAGGATACCTGGATTGACGGGCCGGGATTTTCAATACCTATCCTGGAAAACAATAAACGGTAGTGATCATAAATTCCCGTCATGGTGCCCACGGTGGAGCGGGGATTCTGGCCGGGGCTGCCCTGGCCCACTGCAAAGGTGGGGGTGAGTCCTGAAACCTCTTCAAAATCAGCCTTCTCCTTCACCCCGATACGGCTCCGCACATAGGGAGAGAAGCTCTCCAGGAACCGGCTCTGACCCTCTGCAAAGATGGTATCAAAGGCCAGCGAGGATTTCCCGCTCCCCGAAACACCCGTGATCACCGTGATCCGGTTGTGGGGGATTTTGACATTGATTTGCCGGAGGTTGTTGGTCGAGATGCCGGAGAACGAGATATTCGTGACGCGTGACGCGTGACACGTGACGGGGGGCTCGTGAC
>JBAXFZ010000169.1:0-8573 GCA_037139685.1 Bacteroidota bacterium | reverse complement strand
TGTCGGAAAGGTTTGCAGCCAGTGTAATCTGGGCTTCTGAACGTTTCTGAAGGAGATAGGTGTAAATGGCATCAGTAAGTTTAAATTTCCGCTCTATTCCAAACAAAACGCGCTGTGTTTCGGGAAGGACACTTATACGGTCATTGATCAAACCTACCCTGTTGTTTACCTCCTTTAAAGCAATATCATTTGAGTTGATTGCGCTTTTCACATTCTCATACAATGCATTTTTGGTGGTGGCAATCTGTAGATCGATCGCCATCAGGCTCGGGTTCTTTGATTTTGAATACTGAGAAGTCTCGGTACGTTTCATGTATAAAGTTGTAAGCTGCATCGTCAGATCATTCAGCACGGTATTGTCAATGCCCATGGAGGCCGGGACAATCAGCTCATCAAGTTTCTGATTTTTTTCGATATACTCCTTCATGTTCTGAAGGTATTTTGATTTTACAAGCAGAATTGCCTTTTCATCCTGCAGCTGCATCATTTTTTCAAAAACCTGCTTGGCTTCATCATCCATGTTCATAATCTCCTTGTTGGTCCTGAAAAGCATCAGCGCTTTTTCAGAAGCATTTAGGGAGTCGGAAATGCCCTGGAGTTCATTATCGATAAATGAGATGGTGCGGATGGCAACTGTATTTTTCTTTTCCAGTCCCTTTGCAAGATATTCCTTGGTGAGGGTATTCAGGAAATCGACCATTTTTTCAACATTTCCACCCTTTAATTTGATTTCGACAATTGAAGCCTCTTTATTGATAGGTTCAAGGTTAAAAGACTTAAACTCGGTCACCAGTGAATTGTAATTTTTTAACATAAAAGAAAAGGATCTTTGGGGATCTTTCTTTTCATCAAAGTTATCATTCAACACAACTTTGAATTTGAATTGTTTGGTCAGGATTTCCTGCCCGTAAGCAAAGGTTCCATCAATGGCAACCGATTCAACTCGGCCTTCTACCGTTTTCTTGTGCGAATAGTTGTAGAATTTTATCGACTCATCGTTTGTTTCAAGTCTGAAACATTTTTTCGAAACCAGAATAATTTTAAACCACAGGTCAACAGGTTGTGGAAAGGCAGTATCGATGATTACCTTGAAGGGGCAATCCTTGTATAACTCCTTGGTGACAAAATTGTCCTCAACCGTGTAGGTAACCTCGAATCCAAGCTTTGTCACCGTCCGGTATGAGAGGGTATAGGAGGATAAAACCCCGATCTCATTCTGAAGGTTCTGCATGTTGTTGAGAAGCCCCATTCCCAGCAGATCCTGCGGGTTCAGTTTGTTTTCGGATTTATCTTTGACCAAAACCGTGGTTTTGACCTCATAAATAGAGTTGGTATACTTATTAAAAATAAATGCAATGATAAGGGCTATGAAAATTGTTACTGCAAAGAAATACCAGTAACGGTAAAATTTAAACACGATGATCTTGTAATCGATCGGTTGCTCCTGCTTGTTAGGATCCTGAATGTTCTCGTTCACGGGAAAATTTATTTTTTAAAGTAATTGAACAGCAATAAACTCGTTGAGAGGGATGTCAGCACGATGGCCCATGGGAATGTGGATCCCAGGCCCCACCGCTTATATCCTAAAGGTAAAATATAAACGATGTCATTCGGCTGAAGATAATAAAAGTCTGAATTCAGGATCTGGTCGCTGGTCAGATCAAGATAATGAATTTGGGAGCCTCCTTTGATCTGTCGGATTAATACCACCCTGTTTCTGTTTGCAAATTCCGACATGTCGCCTGCAAGCGAAATGGCTTCAAACAGGTTCAGATTGTCCTTATAAATAGTAAACTCACCGGGACGGGTTACTTCACCAACGACAGTAACCCGAAAATTCACTATTTTAACAATAACAGTGACCTCCTTCAGATATTCGCTGATCAGTTGCTGAATAATCGTTTTAACCTGTTCCAGTGTTAAATCCCTGACATATATCTTACCTACAATTGGGAAATCCAGATTGCCGTCATTGTTTACTGTATAACTGTTCAAGTATATCGTGGCATCAGTTGCGTAGTCATTCAATGTAGCGGTTCCCGATTGCTTGTTGAAAAAGCTGAACGCCTTTTCGTCCAAAGCAAAAACGCGGATGTAGAGGTTGTCTTTGGGCTGTATCTTGTAATCAACATTGCGTTTGTTGGCGTGAAATGAGGTGGTATCATGTTCCTGCATTTTCTGCAGATAGGTGATATTACGCTGGGGAACACAAGATGAAAAGAGTACTGTAATAACAATAAAAAAAGTCGCGAGGTTTGCTGCTCGCGTAATTGTATGTTTCATATAGTCCTATAATTGAGGATGCAAAAGTACGGCTTTTTTTCAAATCTGCTATTTCCCGTACATCAGAAAAGCTGATTATTCAGCAAAATCAATATTTTCTCCTAATAAAGTTGCCGACGTTGCCCCGGTAATTTTTACAAATACATATTCTCCAGGCGATGCTTCCGTTTTATTAAATACGGCAACCTTATTATGGGATGTGCGGCCAAAATATTGATTTACAGATCGTTTTGACACCCCTTCGATCAGGATTTCAAAAGTTTTCCCGATCTCGTTCCGGTTGCTTTTAAGGGAAAGTTTCTGCTGCAGATCGATAATCTCCCTGAGTCGCCGCTCTTTGGTATCTTCAGGTATATTATCGTTCATGGATTCGGCTGCAAGGGTTTGTGGCCGTTCGGAATATTTGAACATAAATGCAGAATCGTAACCAACGGTTTCCATTAACGATAAGGTTTGCCGGTGATCTTCTTCCGTTTCGTCGCAAAAACCGGCAATGATATCGGTTGAAATGGTACTGTCAGGTAAAATATGCCTGATATTCTGTATCCGTTCAAGGTATTCCTCGCGCGAGTATTTGCGGTTCATCAGGTCAAGCATGTGGTTGCTGCCCGATTGGACGGGGAGGTGAACCGCTTTGCAAAGATTGGGGTGGCGTGCGATTGTGTGAAGCAGCTCATTTGAAATATCCTTCGGATGGGAAGTTGCAAAGCGGATTCGCATGAGCGGGCTCACCAGTGCAACCTTTTCAAGTAAACCTGCAAAATTAATGATCCCCTCCGGTGCTTCCCACTTGTATGAGTTGACATTCTGGCCAAGGAGCGTCACTTCACGGTACCCCTTTTCAAAGAGGTCGCGTGTCTCCCGGATAATGGTTTGCGCATTACGGCTGCGCTCCTGGCCACGGGTGGTCGGAACCACGCAGTAGGAACAGTAGTTCTCGCAGCCACGCATAATGGAGATGAAGGAGGAGATACCATTCGAATCAAACCTCACCGGGGTGATATCTGCATATGTTTCATCAACCGACAAAATGGTGTTGATAGCCGGCTGTCCCGATCCCACCTGTTCAAGGAGTTGGGGCAGGTGCCGGTATGAATCGGGACCTGCTACCAGGTCAAGCAGCCGCTCCTCCTCCATCAGGGCAACTTTTGTCCGGTCGGCCATGCAGCCGAGCAACCCGATCACCAGGTCCGGGCTCTTTTTTCGCAGCGATTTGAAAAATTGCAGCCTTTTCCTGACTCGTTCTTCAGCATGCTCGCGTATGGAACATGTATTGACAAAAATGATGCCGGCTGATTTTATTTCCTTGGTTATTTCGTACCCGTTATCTGTTAAAACCGAGGCAACGATCTCACTGTCAGAAAAATTCATCTGGCAGCCGTAAGTTTCTATATATATTGATTTATTTTTTTTCACGTTCATGTATTACCTTATGGTCAGATGACCGATTAAGCATAAAAAAGCGATGCAAAGGTAAGGATTAACTTAATTGTCTTACTTTTGCACCGGATTTTGAACACCAAACAGGGTATCCAAATGTCAAAAAACTTAGTAATTGTTGAGTCTCCGGCTAAAGCCAAAACCATCGGAGGTTTCTTAGGGAAGGATTTTACGGTAAGATCGTGCATGGGACATGTTGTTGACTTGGCGAAGAAAGATCTTGGTGTCGACATTGAGCATGGATTTATTCCAAAATATATCATTTCCCCCGAGAAGAAAAAGGTGGTTGCCGAATTGAAAAAGCTGGCGCTGGAGTCGGAGTGCGTATGGCTGGCATCTGACGAGGACCGTGAAGGAGAGGCCATCTCATGGCACCTGATCGAGGCCCTTGGTCTGGATGAGAAAAATACAAAACGAATCGTATTCCACGAGATAACCAAAACGGCCATCCAGGAGGCAATCGAGCATCCCCGGTCGATCGACAAGCACCTGGTTGACGCCCAGCAGGCCAGGCGTGTACTTGACCGGCTTGTAGGGTTTGAACTTTCGCCGCTGTTATGGAAAAAGATCAAGCCGTCACTTTCTGCAGGGCGTGTCCAGTCGGTCGCTGTTCGGCTCATCGTTGAACGGGAAGAAGAGATAAAAGCCTTCCTGAGCACCTCTGCCTACCGCGTGGTCGGCGAGTTCCTTGTCACAAACAGGGATAAGGTCAGCCAGGTTAAAGCTGAACTGAACAAGCGCTTTGCGAAGAAGGAGGATGCGGTTGCTTTCCTGCACAAATGCATCAGGGCCATTTATACCGTCGAAGAGGTTGATACACGGCCTACGAAAAAATCCCCTGCCCCGCCTTTTACCACATCCACCCTGCAGCAGGAGGCTTCGCGCAAACTTGGCTTCTCGGTAGCCAACACCATGCGGGTAGCCCAGGAGCTCTATGAATCGGGCCTGATCACTTACATGCGTACCGACTCGGTGAATCTTTCCGATATGGCGCTTGCCATGTCGCGTACGGAGATCACCGGATTATTCGGACCGGAATACGTAAAAACCAGGCAGTTCACCACCAAGTCAAAAGGCGCACAGGAGGCTCACGAAGCCATCCGGCCGACCTATATGTCAAACAGGAGCATCGATGGCGATAAATCGCATAAGCGTCTCTATGAACTGATCTGGAAACGGACTATCGCCTCCCAGATGGCCGATGCCGAACTTGAAAAGACCAATGTCACCATCGGAGTATCGACTGCAGAGGAAAAATTCATTGCCAGGGGTGAGGTCATCAGGTTCGACGGGTTCCTGAAAGTCTATATGGAATCTACCGACGATGAGGAACAGAATGGAGAAGAGGGGATGCTGCCGCCGATGAACACAGGCGACAAACTCGGGCTGAATGAGATGAATGCCCAGGAAAAATTCACACAGCAGCCATACCGCTATACCGAGGCAATGCTTGTTAAAAAACTTGAGGAACTGGGAATCGGCCGGCCTTCAACATACGCCCCAACCATATCGACCATTCAGAAACGAGGCTATGTGGTAAAGGAAGACCGCCCCGGGGTGCTTCGCTCATTTACCCTGGTTACACTGAAAAATTCAACCATCACCGAAGAGGTAAAATCGGAGAATGTAGGATTCGAAAAGTCGAAACTCTTTCCAACCGATATCGGAACCCTCGTGAACAACTTCCTTGTACTCCATTTCAACAACATCCTGGATTATAATTTCACAGCCAATGTTGAGGAGGAATTTGACGAAATTGCCGAAGGAAAAATGGTATGGAACCAGATGATCAAGGAATTTTATTTCCCGTTCCACAAACAGATCGAAGAGACACTTGAAAATACCGGTAAAGTCAGCGGGGAAAAGCTGCTTGGAACAGACCCCGGGACCGGCGAAAATGTCTTTGTTAAAATCGGCCGTTATGGCCCGATGGCTCAGATCGGCGACTCCGATAAGGAAGCCAAACCGAAATTTGCATCCCTGAAAAAGGGACAAAGCATCGATACCATTACGCTGGAGGAGGCGCTTGAACTGTTCAGGCTTCCGCGTACCCTGGGAGAATATGAAACCGGGGAGGTAACCGTTTCCATCGGGCGGTTTGGCCCCTATATCCGGCATTCATCCCTCTTTTATTCCCTGCCGAAGGATGATGATCCGCTTTCGGTCGGACTTGACAGGGCAATTGAGATCATCATTGCCAAACGGCAACAGGACAGCCAGAAAATCCTTATGGAGTTCCAGGATGATAAAGCATTGATCCAGGTGCTGAACGGGCGCTATGGCGCATACATTTTTTTCAACAAGGAGAATTATAAAATTCCAAAGGGAAAAGACCCAAAGGCCCTGACCCTGGAAGATTGCAAAATCATAATTTCCGAAACACAACCATCGAAGTCCAAATCAAAGAAGAAAAAGTAATGTCCTATGGATATTTCTGATTTTTTTGAACCCCTTGATCTGAATGAATTTCCCGGCAGCGGGACATCCACAGGTCAGGCACGGCTGGGAAACCTGATACGCATCTATTCGGATGCCGGCGATTTTCCCGATTTTTCAACATTCGACATCGCTCTGATCGGAGTAAAAGACGATCGGAATGCAGTTGATAACGAGGGGTGCGCCCTGGCCCCTGATTTTATCCGGAAATGCCTTTACCTGCTGAACCCGGGTCCACACCCCAACAAGCTGGTGGACCTGGGAAATATCAAAAAAGGTTTCACGGTAGCCGATACCTATTTTGCGCTCAGCGCAGTTATTGCTGAAATGATCACCAACAATGTGATCCCCGTGATCCTGGGTGGCAGCCAGGACCTTACCTACGCAAATTACCAGGCCTACCAGAGCCTTGGACAGATCATAAACATCGTGGCCGTCGACCCTATGTTTGACCTTGGCAGGTCGGAACAGGAACTCGGGTCCCAATCGTACCTCAGCAGCATTATCCTGCACCAGCCCAACTACCTTTTCAATTACGCCAACATAGGCTACCAGACCTATTTCATTGACCAGGATGCCCTCAAGCTGATGAAGAACCTCTTTTTCGATACCTACCGGCTGGGGATTGTCCATGAAAGCCTCGAAGAGGTGGAACCCATTGTGAGGAATGCCGACATGCTGAGTTTTGATATTTCCGCTGTCCGCAATTCCGACGCACCGGGCAACAACAATGCCACTCCCAACGGGTTTTACGGCGAGGAGGCCTGCCAGATCATCCGTTATGCAGGGTTAAGCGATAAACTCACATCCATCGGATTTTACGAGGTAAATCCCCGGCTTGATAAAACCGGCCAGACGGCGCACCTTGTGGCCCAGATGATCTGGTATTTCATCGACGGCTACTACTGCCGTGCAAATGATTTCCCCTTCAGGAACGAGGATGATTACATGAAATACCGGGTAAGCATCAGCGACCACAAGGAGGAGATCGTTTTTTACAAGAGCAAAAAAACCGATCGCTGGTGGATGGAGATCCCCCTGCCGATGGAACAGAAGATAAAATATGAGCGCCATTACCTGGTACCCTGTTCATACAAGGATTACCAGGTTGCCTGTGAAAATGACATCCCCGACCGATGGTGGATGGTCTACCAGAAACTAATGTGAACCCACCCTGCCGGGGTTGGCCGAAACAAAACTTTCCCAGCCGGTAAACTTCTTTCCCGCTTCGGGGATGTTTTTCTGGAAATAGTGACAGACCGCAGCAGCAACCCCGTCGGTTGCATCCATCGTCTCAGGCAATTCGGTGATTTTCAGAAGGTGCGTGAGCATGGCGGCGACCTGTTCCTTTGAGGCGGCACCCTTTCCTGTAATGGATTGCTTGATTTTCCGGGGGGAGTATTCGAAAATCGGCATTGAACGCGAAAGTGCGGCTGCAATCGCAACGCCCTGGGCGCGGCCGAGTTTCAGCATCGACTGTACATTCTTGCCGAAAAAGGGAGCTTCGATCGACAGTTCGTCGGGATGGTACTGATCAATAAGGGAGATCATGCGGTCAAAAATAATTTTCAGCCGCAAAGGATGATCATCGTATTTGTTTAATTTTAACACCCCCATTGCGAGCAGACTCATCTGGCTCCCGGTAATGCAGATTACCCCATAACCCATGATGGTAGTACCGGGATCAATGCCTAAAATAATGCGTTCGCTGGCCATAAGAGATGATGAATAACCTGCCAAAATTACGTAAAATAGAGAACCTGCTGATCCAGGTCCTGATTTTTATCGCAACCTACATCTTTATTTACAAGCAGGTCTTCCAGAAGAGCAATTTGCCCGGGTTGCTCAGGACTCTTGAGGATGACCTGGTAACAACCGGTTTCCTGTCACAGATGCTGGTTATCCTCCTGTTGATGATGGGTAACTGGTGTCTCGAAGCATATAAGTGGAAGTACCTCATCGGGAAAATTGAAAGCATCGGCTTTTTTAAGGCGCTGCAGGCTGTTTTGACCGGTGTGAGCATAAGTTCCTTCACACCAAACCGGGTCGGCGAGTTTTTCGGAAGGGTTTTTATTCTCCGCAAGGCAAGCCACATTGAAGGTATCCTGATCACCATTGTTGGAAGTATAAGCCAGCTGCTGGTCACCGTATTTGCCGGATCGGTCTCCCTGCTGGTTTTTATCCCTCATTACCTGCCCGACTCCTCCTACAGCCATGGTTACCTGTATTATGGAATCGCCGCCGTGGTTGTCATGCTGGATTTCCTTCTCCTTGGCATGTTTTTCAACCTCTCTTTCCTGTCGGCCTTTAAGGAACGGATATTAGAGGAGAGACTGCAGAAAATAAGAAGGTTTTTCAGGGTATTTGCTTTTTACAGCAACCGGGAACTTGCCACGGTATTGCTTTTGAGCATG
>JBAXFZ010000168.1:0-8579 GCA_037139685.1 Bacteroidota bacterium | reverse complement strand
CCCCGACCTGCTAATTACGAATCAGCTGCTCTACCAACTGAGCTAAAGAGGCAATTTCCTTTTCATCGCCGGGCTATATTAATACCTGTGAGATGAAAAGGTGTGCAAAGATAGAAAAATTGCACATTCTGCAAACAACAAAAACATGCTAAAGCTCCCTGCAATCTCAGTAATTTTCCTCCCTCATCTGCATATAGGCTTTCGGATGCAGGCATGCGGGACAGTTTTCCAGTGCTTTTTCCGATTCGTAGACATAGCCGCAGTTGAGGCATTTCCACCACACCTTGCCCTCCTTCATAAAGACCTTGTCTTCGGAGATGTTCTGCAGCAGTTTCAGGTAGCGCCTTTCATGCTCAGCCTCAACCTTTGCGATCATTTTGTAGGCCGTGGCGATTTCGGTAAAGCCCTCCTCCTTTGCAATTTCGGCAAACTGCGGGTAGAGTTCGGTCCACTCCTCGTGTTCCCCTTCGGCTGCAGCCTTCAGGTTCTGGCTGGTGGTGCCGATGATCCCGGCAGGAAAGGAAGCTGTAATTTCGGTCATTCCACCCTCCAAAAATTTGAAGAACCGCTTGGCATGCTCCTTCTCCTGGTTGGAGGTCTCCATGAAGATGGCTGCAATTTGTTCGTATCCCTCTTTTTTGGCGACACTTGCAAAAAATTCGTAGCGGTTGCGTGCCTGCGATTCGCCGGCAAATGATTTCAACAGGTTTTGTTCGGTCCTGGTACCTTTCAATGATTTTGTCATGACTATATGGTTTTAAAGATAAATTTCAATAAAATCCTCTTTTTCCGAACCGCACACCGGGCAGGTCCAGCCGGCAGGGAGCTGTGCGAAAGGCGTGCCTTCAACAGCCTCATCGTACACATAACCGCAGGCCGTGCATTTGAATTTTCTTAAAGCAGTGGCGGTGATTGCGGGCTTGAGCTTTGATTTATCGATGTAGGTCGGGGCATTTTCAGGGGCCACTCCCCTCCTGGCCTGGCGATAATAGAGGTAGGTAAGGGGCTCCCCGGCATCATCAAGGATTTCCGTATGGAGCAATTCCCCGATAAACAGAAGATGCGTGTCCACATCAATTGTCTGAACCAGCCTGAATTCAAGAACTGCAACGGCGTCGTTAAGCACGATGGGAACCCCGGTTTCACCGTACCTGACATCGATCCCCTCCAGTTTTTCAAAGTCTTTGCCGCTCCTGAAGCCAAACCGTCCGAACAGGTCGGGCGAGGCCTCCCGCATCAGCACCGACACCGAAAAGGCCCCGGTCCGGCTTATCAGTCCTGCCGTAAAGTTATTCTTGTTGCAGCTGGCGGCAAACCTGGCGGGTTCGGAGGTTACCTGGAACACGGTGTTGGAGATGAATCCGTTTCCATGTTCCCGGTCGCCGGAACTTACAATGTAAAGACCGTATGAAATTTTAAAGAGGGCTTCAAATGTTATCATCTGGTGATTTTTCATAAAATTACGGAAATTTTCACTCCCGGGAACCGTATGGGTACTCTTTCATCCCTTTTTCCCTCTCCGCGAAGCCCCGTGTCCGCCGAGGAATCCCCAGCCCCCGCTCCCGATGATAAAGCCAAAGGCATACCAGGCGCCGTTGTTGTTCTGGGCAAATACAGTTACATCATGCTTCCAGAGCATGACAACGAGGTCGACCGGGGCGATGAGCCCATGCCACAATCCGCCCCAGAAGCCATAGGTATGGCCGGTCAGGCAGGCACCGACACTTTCGCTGTTGGTGCACCCGCCGAGCAGCAGCAGGGCGGCAATAAAAACGAGGGGAAGGAGGCTTTCCGGAATATTGAAAATCTTTTTCATATTTGAATTGGTTTTGTGTGAAAGTTGAAAAGCAAGGTGAATTCGATGAAACAAAATCAGGGTAAATATCCGAGCTGACTGAGCTGTTCCGAACCCATGACAGGGCAGGAACGGCCATCTGCAACCAGGTAGAGCGAATCGGTAATCCCGGTCAGGTCGCGGTAACGATGGTCGGTGATCACGATCCCCTTCGCCTGTTTCTCAACTTCCATGATCTCCCTGAGTTTCTCAACATGGAGGGGCATCAGGAACGAAAAGGGTTCATCCAGCAACACAAACTGAGAATCCGATTTCAGGACCAGGAGGGTTTCGATCAGCCGCTTTTCGCCGAACGAAAAGCGGCTGAATCGCTTGTCAGCAGCATCCAGGAGGTCAGGAAAGTCATCAAAGACTGACCGGGGACCGGCACAAAACATCTTCGCCACCTTTCCAAGGGTGAGGTATCCGGGGATAAACGACCTTTGCGGAAGGTACCTTATCATCTGCCGGTTTTTATAAGCGTTCACAACTTTATTCCCGTCAAACCTGACAGTTGCATACTGGGCGTGAAGGGTGCCGAAGATGATCTTCAGCAGGCACGATTTTCCCGTGCCGTTCCTGCCAAGGATACCGGTCACCCGGCCGGTTTCGAAACACATGTAAACATCCGACAGTATGGTTCGCCCGCCGAATTCAAGCATCACGCTGTCAATTTCAAGCCTGCTCATGGGGATGGAATTACAAACCGGTTTATGACTACACCCGCCAGGAACATGCCAAGGAAAAACAGCAGGAGATCAATAATAAAAGTTGTGATCCAGAGGGTTGACTTCCCGATACCGAGATTGTAATAGAAATAGTTTTCATTCGCTTTGATCCTGAGCAGGAAGAGCATGATCAGGCTGTCGGTGACAACCTTGATCCAGAAAAACGGGGGAAGGAACATCACGATGCCATAATAGGGACGATGCTCCCTGAGCTGGCCGAGAGCAGCCGAAAAAGCTCCTGCCCAGCACATAAGGGTAACGATGAGTGCCGGGATCCGGAAACCGCGGTAAAAGATGAAGATGGTTCTTAAAAAGAGGCTGAAATGATTCACCATGACGGCAACTCAGGTATAGTTACAAAGCTAACGAAAATATGGCAGGGGGCGACCGGGCAACAGGGAATCTTTTTTTTCCACAACCTCCGGGGATTTACCGTTATATATTAATTTTAACCCCTTCAATTTACAACCGGAAACAACGACTCCCATTTATACCCTTATCATGACAAAATCTGAAAACGCGGCGCTCTGGTTCGACGACACCTTCAACTGTTCACAGTCCGTCCTGGCCTCATTCGGACCCGGTTATGGCCTTACCGAGGATCAATGCCTGAAGATCGGATGCGCCTTTGGCGGGGGGATGGCCAGGCGGCAGATGACATGCGGGGCGTTAACCGGGGCGCTTATGGCGCTTGGTTTGCACTTTGGCCGTGCTGCGGATGACCCCTATTCCATATCTGAGACGACCTATGACAAATCAAACCAGCTGTTCGAGGAGTTTAAAAAGTTGCATGGTTCCATTAACTGCAAGGAGTTGCTGCAGGGGCTCGACATGAATGACCCGGCCGACCGTGAGAAAATCGGAAGGCTTGACCTCTTCCACACCTCCTGCGCACAATACGTGAGAGACGCAGTTGAAATAACAGAGGCCATCATTGAAAGGGGCAGCATATCCCCTGGCGTTGAGAAAACCTAAACGATGAAAAAACAATTCACCATAACACAGGAACAACCGTTCAGGCCGCTGATGGTCATCCCCGGGGTAGGGAAATCCATTGCCCTCGATCTGCTGAACATCGGGATCACATGCCCTGACGACCTGAAGGGGAGGGATCCGCAGGTTTTGTATGACCAGTCGAACCGGTGCGCCGGAATGGTCCAGGACCGGTGCCTGCTTTACTGTTTCCGGTGCGCCGTATATTATGCCGAAACCACGGGAGGCGACCTCGACCCCGAACTGCTGAAATGGTGGAACTGGAAAGACTGACCCGTACAGCCATTTAGGCATGAGCGATGCAGGCACGAAGGGTTGACGCAGGTGGATTTTTTGTTAGACCCCACAAAACCGGGAGATGTGAAAACAGATATTCCTTCCATCCTGATTGCACCCTGCGGGATGAATTGCGGGATCTGCAAAGCCTACCTGAGGAGCAGAAACAACTGCACCGGGTGCAATGTCGAATCGCCCTGCAAGCCCAAACACTGCCTTTCGTGCAGCATAAAACTTTGTGCCGTGAGAACGGCGGGGGCACGGTTTTGTTACGACTGTAAAAACTTCCCGTGCGAAAGGCTCCGTCACCTGGATAAGCGATACAGGACGAGGTATTTCATGAGCATGATTGAAAACCTGCACGATATCAGCCGTCACGGGCTTGACCGGTTTATGGAATCAGAAAATATCCGCAGGGCATGTCCCCGGTGCGGGAACCCGGTTTGCGTTCATAACGGGGTTTGTTATCAGTGTGAAAAAACAGCTGTCGTTGGGCTGAAATAATCAAACGATTCCCAACACAAAATTCTGATAATAATCTTCCCGGGCCCGGTCAATAACTTCAGCATCCTTATCAATCAGGGCCTTAAGCCTGTAATTTGTCCAGTCGAATTCAATGGTTTCGCTTCTTATCCCTTCGGATGTTGAAATGTAATCGAACCAATGCCTGATGGCCTCGCGGGCGCCCAGGGGTTTTGTAATGCTGGGAATTTTATAGACAAGATACTGGCGTTGACCGGAATGGGTGTTATTGTAATGTTCATATTCTTTAAAACACCAGTTCTCCTCGTCGCCCCTGTCCCGGAATGTTTCCTGCTGGGCCAGGATTACCAGGACAATCGCCCTGCTGCAGTAATCAAGGACCTTCTCCTTAATCTCATCCCCGTTTACAATTTTATCCTGATCAAAAAAATAGTTATTGAACCCGTGTTCGTTGAGGTACCTGACAATCAGCTTTGCAAGATAGTTTGTATGTTTCAGTTCAAAAAAATCGGCTTGCATATTGATCCCGAACACGGTGGACAGCAATTGACCATATGTGTGATTAATCTCCGGAAGTCCCTTTGAAGTATAAGAGCAAAAGTAATCGATACGTTGTTCAAAAATGCCGATCCCTTCATCAAACCTGGTTTTTAAATTATCCGGGAGGTCCGGATAATCCAGTTCCATGAAAAAAGCCTTCATGATTTTATATGATTCCCTTTCACGGTTGTTCCAGTACTTTCTCAAATGGCCCAGCAGGAACCTGACCATCCCGGGTGGATCCCCGGCATAAAGAGTTTTAATCTCTTCATATTCAATGCATAGCTTGTTCACCTTGTCAACATACAGTAAAAAATTCCAATCATTTTGAACAAGGGTGCTGTCCATGGGAAAATCCACAGCGCTACCCGTTCGGATGGCTGCTAAAAACTTCTTCCAGTACTTATCCGCGAGTGACTCCATAAGCATTTGATCCTAAAGATTCTATTGCACTGACTGATCAGACAATTTAAGTTTTTCCCTTAAGAAAGCATTTTCCGACTTCAGGGAAATGATCTCCGATTCCCTGACAGAAGTGTTTGCCTCTTTTGACTGAATTCGTTTAACAGAGTTGATATAACTGAGATCGCGGTATAATTTTTCGATTTCCAGTTTCTCATTTTCGTCAAGCGATTTCGGGTCCCTCCTGCCGTATTCCTGCAGTTTGCCGTTAATTGTTTCCGAAGCACCGCTCATGGCTGAATATTTCAAATACTGTTCGTCCCTGTCTTCAATTTCAAAGGCAGTTTTCAGCAATTCGGCAGTGCTGTAACCAATAAAATTTTCATGGAATTGCATCAAATTAAATCCCTCGTTGTGCTGGTGCATCACGGTAACTTCTCCTTCATAGCAACCCGCTACAACCAGCGGACTGTGGGCGGTTATGATAAACTGCACATTGGGAAATTCGCTCCTCAGAATCCCGACGATCTTTTGCTCCCAGCTGGGATGAAGGTGTGCGTCGATTTCATCAATAAAGACGATGGCCTTTTCGGTTAAAACATTCCTGCTTGCAGGTCTCAGCTCTGACAGGAACCTGTAAACCATCAAACAGATGGCCAGGACTGAAAAAGTACCCTGGGAGATTTTCTGCAGGAGGAACTCCTCCTTACTCCCCTCCGATTTAACGTAAAACTTATAATCACCCGTTGTGCTGGTGGGTTCTACCCTGACAAAATTGAAAAAACCGGGCTCATTGGTGCCGGCTCCCTGCTCCCTGCCTGAGGAATTATCGCTGCCGGCAAGCCTTTTAAAAACTCTCTGGATGAGCGTATAGGGCTCTTTCGAGAAATCCGTTGCGTTATTTTGGGCTACAATGAACAGCCCTTTTTTAATAATTCCGGCAAACGATTTAGCATACAGGAACTCAGTAGCGCCGTCCCGTTTCAGATCTTCGGAAGCTGATTTGCTATTATCGATCACGGTTTCGGATTTATCGATAAACCGGGAATCGGGAATAGCCAGGAGGGGAACCCGCCCGATATTCCCTAAAATGGTTTCATTTGTAGCGCATATCCTTCGCTGTTCGGCATCAAGTTTTTCAAGTTTATCCTTCATGCTTTGTTCTATCTCTTTCAGCTGGGAACCCAGTTTGTTCTTGTAGTCATCAAGCTCCTTGGTTTTACCCAGGTCCCTTTTGATCTTTTCCAAGGTCCCCAGGCTGTCATTCTGAATCTGTGATAATTCATTGATTTCCTTTGTCAGCGAACTGATCACAGAGGTGTTCAGTACATGATCACTCTTTATATACAACTTTGCCCTTGCATTCGGTTTTTCTGCAGGTATCCATTCCCTGGCCCGGGTCTTGTCATCATATAACAAGGCTGCCAGCAACCCCAGCAGATGGGTTTTCCCATACCCGTTCTTACCAAGAATGATATTGATCCCGGGTTGAAAATTCCATTTGAAACTCCCGTAAAAGGGAAGGTTTTCAAGTTCCAGCCTTTCGAGCAGTATCTCCTTGGTGAGATTAAGCTGGTATTTTTTCTCATTGCTCAGCTCAATAAAGCGGTCAGAAACAGATTTTGCCTCCTCGAAATTTGACATCAGGTTTAAAATTTTTGCCTTCAATTCAAAAGTGGCCGGATCAGGCAAATAATCTTTTTTTTCAGAATACCGGTTTTGCTCCGTTTCAATTGCCTTGTTGACAAATTCAAGCGCCTGTTCATAGTTTTTTTCATTCATCTCCAATTCCGCAATTGTCAATAAGGCCGGAATATCACCACTTTTAAGCCCCAGGACAATTTTATTGATTTCATCCCTGTTTTCCTGGTCAACATTCCCCAGTCCTTCGTACACCAGGCTCCTCTGTTTAATCTCGTTTTTAATCCTGAACTCATCCCTGATCGACTGGCGCTTCTTTTCCAGCTCCTTTTTTTTCAAAATCTCCCTGTCCGTGACCAGCTGGTGATAGAAATCATACCGCTGATGGTAAATCCTTAAATAGATCATAAAATTTATGTAGTAAAACGGCAGGAGAAAAAGCACGCAGATAATAAAATTCGTGAAATTAAATCTAAGGTTGAGTGTAGAGGTTCCATAAAAACGGAACTCGTTTCCGAGAAACTGATTAAACTGGAACCCTACCAAAAAGAGCATGATAAATGCAGGCAGGATGGCCATCGCGCAAAAACCCAGTACCGACTGCCACCTTATTGAAATGATCAGCCGCTGTGCGCTTAATCGCTGCATGAATATAAACAGGGCAAACAACAAAACGAAAGCTGTTGTCATATAAAACGTTACCCGTAAATCCGAGAAAAAATAACGGAGATAATAACTGTAATTGGTAAAAATAAAGACCATGCAGGTATTCAGGAAGCTGATAAGAACATTATACCGGCCAATTGCAATGTAGGGCTTCTGGTCTTCAACGGGTAATTCCCTCAACACCGTTGTACTTGCCCCCGAGAGGTTGGTGAAAATGCTGATCCGGGTTCGTTTTTCTTCAATTGCCATCATAACTTTACGGTTTGGTATCCGGTTAACTTTCAGCCACCGATTTCAGGGTGCTTATATACTCCTCCAGTCCGTCATGCAATCCGTTCAGATGTGCCCTGAATTCCTGGTTTAATTCCCATTTTTGTTCATGTTCAAATTGTGATTCCGTTTCCGCTCTATTTTTTTCATAGGATTCAAGCAAAGGATGCCATTTGGAAAGGAAGGGGCGCAATTCATCGTTCATAATTTTAATTAAAAGGGTCGCTACAGTATACCGGCCTTTCCTGCGTGGACCTTCTGCAAGCAGCGGCCCCGCTTCCCTGAGAATATTCCTTAAAATACCGAAAACCTTATGTAAAGAGTTTAAAGATTCTCTCAGTATCCCCGTACCCTCAGCAAGCCTGTTACCCGATACCCGGGTAACCAGTTCAACGTATATCTTCCAGGCCACCTCCTGGTCCTTAGAATAATACTGGAGCTTTCCTTTAATTTTAAACCCTGCAAGGTTTAATTCATATTCATCCGGCTTGATGTTTTTTAAAAGTCTCCTGGCCGGTTTATATAAAAACAACAGCAGGATCACTGCCAACACGATCCCAAGCCAGAAACAGGGAGACATCATCACTCCCGGCTGCCCTGACGGTTCATGTAACAGCACGTTTATGGTATCCTGATAGCAAAACAACATAGATTACAGGTTAAATATTGATCATGATTTATTTTATAATATTATTATCCTGATCAATTCAATAAAGGTATAAAATTTTTGTCTAATGCCTGATTTT
>JBAXFZ010000167.1:0-8606 GCA_037139685.1 Bacteroidota bacterium | reverse complement strand
CCCCGTCGGCAAGGCTGTCGGCAGCCGTGCCCGTGGGAAAGGTCCACCTGGCGACCAGGGTCTGGGCATTACAGGTGATTGCTCCCGTTAACGCGAGAGACAGGAAGATTCGGATGCAAAATGTTTTCATAGCAATGAAATTAAATTGATACATGAATGGCACTAGATTGAATTAAACCGGTAGGTAACGCTCAGCATAAAAAATCTCCCCGGCGAGAGGTCTCCCTTTGAATCGAAATACCGGGTGTTTAATATATCCTGGATGGTACAGGCAGCATTCACCTTATGGAAAAATGTATGGCCTAGTTTCAGGTCGAATATATTGAACCCCGGGGTTTTCACGGTATTGGCGTCATCGCTCCACTGAAAATCGCGCTGGTTGAAGGTTAACGAAGCCTGGAGGAAGCGGTTGTTCCAGAACACCCCAGCCGAAAACTGGTTCCGCGGGACCTCCATGATGAATTTCCCGGCCAGGTCAACATCTCCTTTGAGTGAGGAAAATTCGGTAACTCTCGAATCATTGAAGGCATAGCTTGCAAAAAAGTTCAGCTTTTTTAAAATCTGCCATTGCACTGCAACTTCCGCACCCAGGATGCGCACATGGCTGACATTTTCGCGGCGGATGATCGGCTTGTCCTTGTCCCCGCCGGTATTGATGCTGTCGCCGGTATTGATGAAGTATTGAAAATCACGCCCGGCCGAGTAATAAACCGAAGGCCTGAACAACAAACCTGCAATAGGTTTCCAGTCGCAACCCGCTTCGTAGTTGTCGATCGTTTCAGGTTTCAGCCGGGGGTTTGCCAGCTTGAACCCCTTGGTAACATTGCCGTTTTTACACATATCATCCAGCATCGGGGGCCTGAATCCCCTTGTAAACGATATATAAGCATTAAGTGAATTGCTGAAAAGGTATTTCAGCCCTAATTTCGGACTCAGGGCCTGCCATGTCTGGTTTGAAAACGATGTCGGGTAGGCAGCCATAAACGAGGTAAGGCTGGTTGGGTCAGAAATAGAATAGAATCCATCGTGGAACCTGGCTATATCAAAACGCAGTCCTGCCAGGATCACGAGTTTTTGTTTCATGGTATGCCATTCATATTCGCCGAAGACGGCGTAAAAATCCATTTTCCCCTTGTTGTTCAAAACATCCGTCGATGTATAATAGGTATCGTAACCGTCGACACTGCCTGATCTCACATCAAGACCCAGTGTATAGGTCATGGCGTGTTTCCCGTACAAGGTCAGGTTTGACCACAGTCCGGCATCGATCCTCCTGGAATCGGTTTTAAAGAGGCTGTACTTATTCCCTTTTTTGGCAGCCAGTGATTCGCTGAGCCTGTGGTAGAACTCATCCTGGTAAAAGGCACTAACAAGCAGGGATATGTTTTTGAACTTATTGTTACTGGTTGCCCGCACCGCATGGGTGGGATATGCATTATAACCGCCTTTGGGTTCAAAAACGCGGAAACCATCGCCACGCATATCATCGTAATAGCTGTACTCTATTTCGGTGTAACTCCTGTTTCCGTAATGGTAACCAGCTTTGCCGGAGACAAGATATTCCCTGAGCGTTGTTTTCACATCCATGCTGTCGCGAAGAGATTCAGGGACAAAAACATAACCATCGCCCTTCCTGTAAAAACCATTCAGCTGGTAGTAAAACCCCCGGTTTCCGGTCCCGGTTTTCCCTCCAAGGCTGAATAGCCCGCCATAGGTACCATAAGATCCGATGAATGTTTTCACCTGCCCCTGGAATTTATATACAGGCCGTGAGGTGATCAGGTTGATCACGCCTCCCATGGCATTGCCGCCATATACCGACGAAGTGGGTCCCTTGGCCACCTCCACGCGATCGATATATTCAGGAATGATGCGGTTCCAGTTAATGCCCCCCCCGTCGGCCTTATTGAGCGGGATGCCGTCGAGCAGCACCAGCGTGCGCGGCGTACCGTTCAGTCCATGCATTGTAATACTGGCATTTTTGGAGAAGATACCATTGGCACGGTCGATATTCGCCCCCGGGATCAGCTCCAGGAGTCCGTCTGAGTTGTTTACCGGGAACATCTCTATTTCTGAAGAGGTTATCGAAGCCAGCCTGGCAGGGATCTCCCCGATTTTTCGTTTTGTCCGGGTTGCCGTGATAAATAATTCGGGGAGTTCATTCGTCCATGCCCTGACCAGGGTATCCCTGCGAATGGTATCATTGCTGATGCTGTCGCAGCTGATAACGGCGCACCGGGCGCCGGACACATGCCCGGCATTGAAAAGCGCCAGGAAGGCCGGGATGGCCATCAGCAATTGATATCCTGTTCTGTTATGCATCATATTCCTTACTTAAACAGGCTCAGCACTATAACATGGCCAGTTTTATAACATCCGTGTTCCGAAAGGCTGATTCACCTCACATTTTAATTCCTTGAGCTTCAATATAACACTTCACCTATTCCTGTATCTTAACCGAGAATTGCAATGTTCCTGCAACTGTTCCCGTCAAACCCGTCACCTTGATCAGCCCCAGCTTCCCTGCCGGGCTTTTAAACGACAGGACCATACCCGGCTGCAAAAATTTGCCCTTCTTTTTCCCCGCTGCCGGATCATAGGCTCCAAGCAATAAACTGTCATTTTGCGCCAGGTCGAAATCTGCAGCCTGAAGCGAGGTGGTATCATACCTCATTTCATTTTTAATGGTCCAGTTTGCTATGCCCCGGGGCCCTGTAAAGAAGCCCGGGGCCTCGGCTTCGGCCGGAGATGACAGGGTTCCCTGGTATTGTCCGTAATAATAGATCATATCCACCTCCGCCTGTTCCAGGTAAGCTTCGCTTAATGAAAAAACCCGGCCTGACGACAAAGAATAGAAACTTCCGGAGTCCGGGTTCTCCTGGGCACCAAGGAGAATATCCGGCTGTGTTTTAATTTTCCCCCACTTTGAATAATCGGACTTTGTCAGTACGATCCCGGCACTTTCCACTTGCCGGTTCCGGTCCATTACAACGAAGGTCCACTTTTCAACCTGGCTTGCTGTTTTGATGATATCGACAGTATAGTTTAATCCCGACCGGTTCATCCCTGTATCAAGTATGATTTTCGGGGTACCATCGTTGTACCTGATCGAAAAGTAGGTGATGTTTGCATCCGTGCCCCATGCTTTGATTGCAATCCTGATCTTCCCGCCTGCGACCAGTGTCGTATCATGCGAAACATAACCGGAATCGGTCACGAACTTTATTTCAGGCGGGTTGTGCGTCACCTCTTTCTTCCTGCATGAAAAAAGAAGCAGGAACAAAAAACAGGCAAGAACCGCTCTCACGGCCATCGTACGGAAAAAACGATATGTTATTTTTTGCATATCGGAGATATAATGGTTGGATTTTTTATCACGCTGTTATTCATGAACGGTTGTGCATCAGGCCAAGCAGCCCCGCCGATATGAGTCCGCCTGCCAGCCCAAAAACAAGGTAGGTCATGAACGGGAACGCCATTCCCCCGCTGAATGCCCCCATTGGCATGGTAACGAAATTCGACATGACCAGCCGGAAACAAGGGATCAGCACCCAGCAAAGACCGGTTGAGCCGGCAATGATCCACCTGTTGGCAGTATGCTTTGACAGAAAAGAACAGACAAGGTCCATCAAACCGCCAAGCATGATATAATTGACTGCCATGAAAGGATCGCGGAAACCCAGGCCGGGCATCAGCAACATGGCTGCAGCGCCCATACAGGAGATACTTGCGGCAAAGGGCCACCTGGACATTCCTTTTGAAGTAACTACAAGTGCCACGAAGAGAAGGCCCTGTTTTCCGGGCAGGTGCATGGGCAGCCTCAGCCTGCTGTGCAGAACAACAGCAACCATGCCGACGGCAAGCAGGAAGATGACCTCGGCTGCTTTGGCAGCCAGCTCACCCGGAAATGCTCTTGATATAGTCCTTTGTAGCAGATTGGTATTCATATGGTTCAATTTCATTAGCTTTTTCTGCAATCAGTGTGATTTTACCCCCGGCCATTACAGGCCTGCACCATTCGGTGATAAGGATTTCAGAACCCCGGGCGATCTCATTAAAATCCATGTCGACCACCCTTTCAACACCTACAATTTCCTGAAATTCCTGAATGGTGAATTTCCCGGTTGTCTCCCTCAGGTTCCTGAGCCATAAGAGGCGGCCATCCTCCCCTCCTGCACGAAGTCCGACCGCTGCAAGGGATCCAATAACACCTATCCTGGCATTTTTAAATCCCTCGAGAAAAATGTCCCTGCCTTTGATCATACCAAATGAGTCGGCCATCGTCAGTACTTCGCGCTTGGCCAGGTTGCCGTAAGCAACAATGTCAGCGGTGACCTGGTCAAACGGTGCCACGCATAACCCGGCATCAGAATCGAAGGCGCTTTCACGGATCAGGAATTCCTTGCAATGGGCAATCAGGTCGGCAACCGGTGCCTTGCAATCGCCAACCAGGCAGGCAGAGCTGTTATGAGATGTGTAGGGAATCCTCCGGTCAACAAGCAGCTGATGCCTGGTGATCGACCCCAGCACGAACAAACCGGCCTCCTCAAGGGAAAGACCAAGTGCACGGGCCTGGTAGCCCGTGCCCCGTGAATCAAGGTTATCCGTATCATCAATTCCTATGTAAACCTGCACCTGTTTATTGTTAAACAACTGCAAAATAACATAAATATTCGATGTGTTCGCCCTGCAAATCGAAGTTAGAATGGGTTTAAATTGGAAACACCTTAAAGATGATGATATCGAGAATCAGTCCCAGCATGAAAAGGGAACCGAAGCGGCGGTTGTAAATGAAGGCATAGGATACTAGGTACAGGGGCCATGCATTGGCATCATATCCCTCGGGTGCTTTGCCGGGGCGCGGTTTTGAGAAGATTCGCACCATCCTGGCAAATTCAGGAAGGGTCAGGAACACGAGCAACAGGGGATAGCCCAGCTGCCGGGTTAAAACAAACCAGAGAACCAGCACATACTGAAGGAGCCAGAAGAAGAGCGTCAGGTAGCGTGTTGGTTTTTCGCCCAGGATCACCGGGAGGGTACGAACCTTTTTGGCTTTGTCCTCGGCCAGCTTATCGGTGTGCTTGCCAAGCAAAACCGTGGTGGGCCCCAGCGCATATACGAGGCTCACAACGGCAACCCAGTTATCCCAGTGTCCGCCCGACACAACGAAATAGGTACCGCCAATCATAAGCGGCCCCCAAACCAGGATTACTGAAAGTTCCCCCATGCCGAAATATTTCAGCGGCCAGGTATAAAACAGCAGGAAAAAGAGGCCGGCTGCAACCAGCCATAAGGTCGACAGCCCTACCTGCCAGGTGATCAGCAGACCGAGGCCAAGTGCGACCGCACCCGAGACATAAATATAATTCATGAAGGCCTTCTCCGACAGGAAGCCGTGTTCGAGCGGGTGAGGCCCGTAGAGGGAACGGTAATAGTTGTTGTGATCGATCCCCTTGCGAAAATCAACCAGGTCATTCAGCAGGTTGTTGGTGGCATGTGCAAATACAATTCCCACAACAGCCTCCAGGAAGATTATCCAGGAAAAACTGCCCTGGCGGTAAGCTAGAAGTCCGCCAATAACGCCGGCGGTGGCGGTCATCACAAAAACGGCAGCCCTTGTGGCCACCAGCCATCTTGAAATGATATCCAGGTGATTCCATTCCTCTTTCGAAATTCTTGGAATGACCTTCAACGCTTTGATCCACATTTTTAACATATATTTAGAAAAATTAAGATGAAACAATAAATGAACTGGCAATAAAAAGACTGAACTGTCCCGCAGCAGGAGGGTTAACCTCCCCCGGCGGATGAAACCCGGCCGTGTTCCCCGGGAATTCAAAATAACAACTGGCATGGTAAAGACACAATGGCGCGGGATTATCGCCTCATTGCGGGCAGTTTTTTCCGGGCCGGGGCATAGCCACCTTCAATACCGGAATGGAGCTTTTTCTAAAGTAATCAATGGTTTTTTTGCTGTCGCGCGTAAAGCAGATAATGAATCCGCCGCCGCCCGAACCGCAGAGTTTCAGTGAAAACAAACCTGAATCCAGCCCATCTCCCCAGGAGGGACGCAGGTGTGCAGGGATCAGGTGTTCCAAATTTGCGAGCTGGAACCGCGACAATTTTGTTATCGCCTGGCCAAATGCAGCTGTATTGCCTGCCAGGTACCGGTCAATGCAATCATCCGACAGGGCAACCATCCTGCTTCCTGCCGGGATGATATTCCCGCCCGGCAAAAAACGGTCCAGGAACTCCTGCACGCGCGGCCCGGTGCTGCCGGGGAGGCCGGAATCGACCAGTATCAACTCAAACGGATGACCGGCGATGGCTACCGGAATATCAACAGGGACCACATCGTCGTTCTTCCCGAGAAGCAACGTTTTTTGAAGAAATATCACCAGCGGGTCAAACCCTGAACTCCGCCCGTGAAAAAATGTTTCCATCGCGGCCAGCAGCGAACGCAACGCCGTGATATGCGTATTGTCTTTCCCTCCGGGGTCATCATACGGATTGAAAGCATATCTGCCATAAACCGCCGCACACAGTGCTCCGGAACTTCCCATGCCATAGCGCTGGGGGATATCAGATGAAAGACAGAGCCCCCTGGATAGGTCGCTGCGGAAACGCTCAAGGTCAAGAAATTTGCCGAACAATCCAGGGGACTCCGCGAGGTATTCATAAAATTTTTTCAGCTGAAAATTGCTCTCCTCAGCGCCTTCCTTCGTGTCATCCCTTTCAGCCCCCCAAAACCGCAGGATGGCGGAGAAGGAGCGGAACGGCATGCTGAGTGCCGATGATCCGAGCAGTATCGAATATTCACCAAACAGCAGCAGTTTGGCGGGCCAGGAGATTCCGGGAGTCATCATGGAGCCTTTTCCCTGTTTGCCGGCAACATCACCGGGCCCTTCCCGCATCCGTCAAGGATTACCCGGCCTCCTTCACAAAAGGGGCTGAGAACCGACTCAATATAATTTTCAACCTCCGCGGAGCAATCACGCGGGTAGAGGATATGAACATTGGCCCCGGCATCCAGAGTGAAAAATATGGGCATGCCATTTTTCCTGGCTTCAACTACATGGCGGATGATCCCGAGGGTGGCGGGCTGCATGAGTACAATCCACGGTTTCGCACTCATCAACAGGGCATGGAGGGACATTGCCTCACATTCAGCGACATAGCCCAGTTTTTCAAAATCGTTGCCGGCCAGGGCGCTGAGCGCCTCCTGAAGGTTCTCATTTGCCTGGAGAATCCTTCCGTCCAGGTATGGATGGCGGGCCATCGAGCGGTGGCCCAGGGAACTGGAAACCTCCTTCTTCGCGGATGAAACGATCAGGATGGCGTCGCATAACGACAAAAACGAAGCGTGAACTTTATTGGTTACGGGTACTGATTATCCACCGCAAAAGCCGGGCACCGCGGCTGATCTGCCCCAAACGGCGAACCCGCCATAAATTGACCTGCATGCACTGCCCGATCCCAGGCGGGAGGCAAAAGAGGCTACCTGCTTCCATTCGGGGAGGGGAATCTCCAGATTCATCGATTGGCACGCAATATCCAGCAAGCATAAGGTAAAAGCGCTTAACCCGGAGGCGGAGGAGGCAATTCCGGTTGAATGGGGAAAGGTGTTTGAAGTGGTTGCCCTGAAGGAAAAATTTCCCAGGGAGGGTATCCCAGGAAACAGTTTCCCGATCAATTGCTGCATCTTGGGAATGAAAGGGTGTTGCGGATCGCCGTTAACTTCAACCAGCCCCTTTTTCGCCTCCCCGGCTTTTGCCTCCAGCAGGGTCAGGCTGACCGCCTTTTCAAGAGTCATGCTCAGCGAAGGGTTCACCGGCATCTGGTCATCCCTCTTTCCCCAGTATTTTACCAGGGCAATATTTGACGGGCTCTGCCAGCATGCAGTGAACTTGCCTTCAGGAGCGGCCCCCTGCCTGCCGGGATCGGAAAACAGTGAAAAAAGGGGGCTTGTCATGGTGCTGCCTTTATCTGGTCGTATGTGAATACAACGGGAAAACCCTGCCCGTGCAAAATATCAATCACCTCCCGCGGTTCTTTGCCGCTAACAAACATGGCAAAGTCGCCACCCCAGGCTCCCAGCGATTTGACAGTCCCCGGGAAGAGCGGGAAGCGGCGGGAAACAGGTTCACGTTTAAGGATCCTGCTCATAACTGATTCATGTTCATCGGTAAGGCGGCGGAGATCGTCAAAGGTCCCGGCTTCGCAGATGAGGTCAGCAAGTCTTGAAACTCGTTCCACATCTTCCTGCGAATGACTGGTAGCTGCAGAGAAACGGTTAACCTCAAAAGCCGTGTCCTGCTTGTTGCCAAGGAAAACAAAGTAGGAATATTCGCGGAGGGCTTTTCCGGCCGTGGCAGGGCTGACAACCGGTTTCCCCTCCTCCAGGCTGTAGAACAGCGCTTCAGAGCGGCCGGCACAGGCGATATCATATCCCGAGCCCGTTGAAATTGATTTGTGGAGATCAAATGCATTTATTCCGGCCCAGCCGGCAACGAGGTAACAAAGTGTGGAACTGCTTCCGAGGCCCCATTCAAGCGGGTAGTTGGCCGTGATGTCAACCCTGTAACCGCGGTTCCCCTCCGGGAAAC
>JBAXFZ010000166.1:0-8673 GCA_037139685.1 Bacteroidota bacterium | reverse complement strand
GCAGGTCCTGAATAAAAATATTCATGGACAGAGCCCCGTGGAGATGGATGTGAGCACGCTAACAAAGGGGATCTACCTTGTGAAAATAGCAACATCTGCCGGTGTTGAAATAAAGAAGCTTGTGATACGGTAACATCCATCCATGGCTGAAATGGGCTATATCTAGAAAGAAAAGTACCGTGGAGACAGGTAAATTTATCAAACTTTAAACACCTTTTGTATTTTGACAATGAACCTTACTAACCCTTCAATACCAAGCATATGAAAACCATCTTCGCAGTCATTGTAATTGGAATAATGCCTTTGTTCCTTTTCAGTCAGTCTTCAACAACTGATTTGACTATTTCGCCTGATTCTGTGTACTTTATTCCTGGTAATCCAGGATTGGCAACCGTCGTGCTTTCGAACAACACAAACCAGCCAATCAATTTATTACAGGTGCAAAGTGAAAACACCCCTGGATTCAGATTATGGGGATGGAAGGTATTTTCGATGTCGGTTTCAACGCCACATTACATTTATCCCGGCCAGAGCATTGATTTCACGATCCATTACTGGACAGTTATTCTTGACAAGCCCCAGACAACTCTTTTGCAAGACTCGATGTACGTCGTGAGTTCTGCCGGGACGCAGTATGTACATATTTTCCTGGATCCTTCGCTGATATCTTCCGTTCAGAATCATTCAAAATCGGGATTCCCGGTTTTTCCGAACCCCGCAAAGGATCGAATTACAATTGATCTGCCAGTTGAAGAAACAGGCCAACTACTGGAGGTTGTTGATGCATTCGGCAAGGTAACCATGACTCGGACACTGACTGTCCAAAAAACCCAACTTGACATTAGTTCATTGCCCAGTGGGGTCTATTTTGTGCGGCTTTCAGGTGAGAAGTCGGTGCAGGTTGGAAAATTTTTGAAGCAATAACCCTCCGATAAATGCTCAAGACCAATGATGTTAAGAAATATTCTACTTCGGATAAAGTTAAAACATATTCATTCCGTTTATAGTTGCTAGAAAAAATAACATGAAGCCAGATTTCGGGAAAGGCCAGGTATAGAAGGATTAATCTCATACCTGAAACATGATCCTAGAATGCTCAAAATTACCTGAAAGGAACGGCCGGAGACAGAATCAACACATATTACCTGCTTCAGCATACAACATGATGAAATGGATGATAATAAACGAGAAAAGATGTTATTTTTTTTATGATGTATTCCTAATGAAATTTGCCGGGCGACTAAGGATCTCAACCACACTAAACCAATTTCTGCAGATAATACTATGACCAATTCAGGAAAATCCATCCGGGCAAGGTTGCTGAACATTGCTAAGAAAGAAAATCTTTCCTTTCAAAGGTATCCTTTCAAAGTCATTAAACAGAACTCCAGGAAACTTCTATGGTTGATCGTTTTGCTGACAGCATCCTGCCTGCAAGCCTGTAGCCATGGAAACAATAACACCCGGCATCCCGGGATGGCCGCCTCCGCTGTCTACGACAGTGTTCGCCTGTATGATTCCATTGTAAGCGTGACAAGAATCAGCAATCCTGAAATTGCACGGATTGCTGCATCAAAGGCACTGAAACTGGCTCACGGCGAAGGCGATCATCAGTTAAATTCAAAGATTTATCTTATCGCCGGTCTCTCTTTCCAGTTAAATCAGCCGGATTCGGCATACTACTATTTCCAGGCGGCTCTCCAGGAAACTACTTTGGCAGGAAATGACACCGTCAAACCAAGAATCCTGTATAATATCGGCATGATGTATAAAACGGCTTACAACTATCAGGATGCATTGAAAATGCTGGATTCTGCACAAAGAATTGCCGATCGTATCGGGGACTATATTACCGTATCAAATTGTTGCAACAGTATCGGAAATATTCAGTCCGACCTGAACAATGAAGAAGAGGCTTTTACGATGTATTCCAGGGCTCTGAAGGTTGCCGAAGAAAATCATCTGCCGCACCAGACAGGGGTTGCGTTAGGCAGTCTGGCAGTTCTTGAAAAGGATCCTGCGAAAAGTCAGCAACTGCAAATTCGCGCTTTCAACATACTGAAGGAGCAGCGTGATGCCGGCGGGGAAACGGGGAACCTTCTGGTGAATATCGGTGAAGGGTGTACTGATCCTGACTCAGCAATCGCCTGTTATGAAAAGGCCATCAAAATCGGGAGAACAGGGCATCTTGCCGGGATTGAAATTGCCGCACTCAACAATATGGCCTACAGTTATGCCGAGAAACATAATTACCCTGCGGCTCTGAACCTGCTGCTGGGAACTGCCATTCCACTCGCCAACAGGGAAAAGAATCAGAACTGGTTATCAACCCTTTATGATTCCTATGCCGATATTTCCCATCAAGCCGGGAATGCCGAAACAGCCTTTATCTATCAGAAAAAGGCACTTGAGGCATCGACATTTGCCGACCGGGAACATGCTGCTAACCAGGTAAGGCTGCTGAATTCCCTTCTCCAGGCCAGATCAAGGGAGTTGAAAATACTGCAGCAGGACCAGTTGATCGGACTTCAAAACAGAAAAGTGATGCACCTTACCTACCTGGTGATCGGGCTGGCGGGTTTGGGATTATTCCTTGTTTTGGGATTCATGATAATTTTGCAACGAAAAAATTTACGGGTTCAGCGCCAAGAGCTCGAATCCGCAAAGATCATGGCCGGTTTGGAGGAACAGGACAAGGAACGGCTGTCGATGCAGTTGCACGACCTGATCCGGCCAGTCAGGAATGCGGTCTCAGATCATATCGAAAAACTTGAGTTTTCCGATCCTTCTGCTAAACTTGAATTGGTCAATACCCTTGAAAAAATCACAGCAGCTCTCCGCCAGGTTTCACACCGTATGAACCCTGCGATGAGAAACAAACTCAGCTTCTCCGAGCTTGTTAAAGGTATTAAGCAGGACTTCGCACTTTCTTCGGCGTTAAACATAAAAATGGAGGTTGTCCCCGGAGATCTGAAACTCTCGCAGGATTGTTCAAACCATCTTTATTTTATTCTCCATGAGTTGCTTGCCAACGCCGATAAACACCTCGGGAAAGGGAATGTTGAAATTTCTGTTTCTGTGGAATTGGACAACCTTTATATACTTTACAAGGATGACGGCCATGGGTTTGACCCGCAGAAAGCAAACGGAAATGGCTTGGGAATCAGCCTCATCAGTAAACGGATTGCAATTATGAGCGGTCATGCCGAGGTTGAATCGGGTAAAGGGAAAGGAACCCGATGGATCATGGTACTCCCGGTCGCCGGGAATGTAATAAACGGTTAACTTTGCTGTATGATCAAACTGTTTGTTATCGAAGATCATGAAGCGATCATTGTTTCGGGACTAAGGAACATGTTTCGCCCTTCCCGTGACCAGATCGAAGTAACCGGCTCAGCCCCGAATGTTAACTCAGCGTTATCAAACCCCGCGCTTTCATCAGCGGTAATAATCATTCTTGATCTTTGGATTCCCAGGGAAGATCCGCTCGCCTCCATGACGTTGCTCAAAAAACAATGCCCGGGAAAGCCAGTGTTGATCTATACCTCCGAAGAACTGCCCGTGTGGCAGCACAAAATGATGGCGGCCGGGGTTAGTGGGTTTATCAGCAAAAGCTGCAGCCGCGAAGATTTGAAATCGGCCATCAGGCATGTTGCAAAGGGAGGCACCTGGTTTACCGGACTCACGCCCGACCAGGAACCGGAACCCGGTCCAGAACTCTCCCCGGTCGAAAAACAGATCCTCAATCTCCTTATCAATGGGTATCACCACCATGAAATTGCCTCAAAACTGAATACAACTTCTGCAAAAATCGATAAATCCCTGGTTGGGATGAGAACCAGGTTTCAATGTAAAACCACCGTAGAACTGGTCATTCTGTTATCCGGAAAAGCGATTATTTAAAGAGTACCCCCCTTTTTGTTAGCAAATGAGTGTTTTCGGGTGTCGGAATTGGTGTGCAAAAAGAAAATTTGCCAAAATGGTATATGTTGTAAGACAATGAGATACACTTTGTATTTTGTGAAACCCAGGCAGATTTCTACCGAAAATGACCGTTTAAAGCCCCTTGTTTGGCGAAATTCTTCGTTGCATATTTGAAGAATACTTATCCCGCTGTATCGGGCTTTTGTTTAGTCAATATTTCGGAAACTCAAACACATAAAATATCTCACAAAATGAAAAAGATAACCCTGTTCATCTGTTTAGTCTTCAGTTCAGTAATTGGTTTTTCTCAATGGACCTGGCAAAATCCCCTGCCACAGGGCAATCAACTCAATTCGGTCTATTTTGTTGATTCCAGTATCGGCTATTCGGTGGGTGATTGCGGAACCATCATTAAAACCACCAACGGGGGCACTACCTGGACCGTTCAGTCGAGCGGCATCTCATTGAATCTGAAATCAGTGTTTTTTGTCGGTGCCAGCATAGGATATATCGTAGGCGAATATGGGGCCATGTTGAAAACAAATGACGGCGGTGCAACTTGGATTATCTTATCGAGCGGGACAGTTTATGATCTTAAGTCGGTATGCTTTACCGATGTCAATACCGGTTTTGTTGCTGGCAGCTCATATCTGGGTGGATTCATCATGAAGACCATTAATGGAGGGGCAACCTGGAATACTTACCAGGGTGGGTCATTTAATTGGTTGACATCAATTTGTTTCATTAACTCAAGTATCGGGTTTACTGTTGGTGGCAATGCCCTGTATAAAACCATCGACGGTGGCACCACCTGGAATGCATATTTAATCGGACCAAACCAAACTATTAATTCCGTTTGCTTTCGTGATGCAAGCACCGGGTATGTCGTTGGTGAATCAGGGGCAATCCTGAAAACCACCAATGGAGGCTCAAACTGGTCTGCTCTGCCGAGTGGAACGACTTATAGCCTGGTATCAGTGGATTTTACCGATGTCCAAAACGGTTATGCAGTGGGGTATGATTATAATGCATGGAGGGGTATCGTCTTGAAAACCACAAATGGAGGATCAACCTGGTCTGCAACCACAAATGCCGAAATGTTATACGCTGTAAACTTTCCCTTTGCAGGTGAAGGGTATGCGGTCGGTATGTATGGAAAGATTCTTAAAACTGTTGATGCTGGTACTACCTGGACAAATGAGTCAATAAGCCCAGTGGACCTGTGGGCAAATTTAACATCCGTTCAATTTACCGATGCCAATACGGGTTATGCGGTGGGCGGAGATTTAATGAATATGTATAATCTCGGAACCATTATTAAAACGACAAATGGAGGGGGGGATTGGACAGCCTTAACTATTCCAACGACCAATACAATGAGTTCTATTTACTTCCCTAATGTCAACACTGGTTATGCGGTTGGTGGCGGTGGAAAAATCCTTAAAACCACCGATGCGGGTACAACATGGGTGGATGTTTCAGGACCTCCGATAAATTACTGGTTTCACTCGGTATATTTTCTTGATGCCAATAACGGCTATGTCGTGGGGAGCGCTGGTCTCATGAGGAAAACTATCAATGGTGGTGCTTCATGGAGTACCGTTACAACCTCAGTTGGTTGTGATCTGTATGCGGTGACTTTTGCCGATGCAAATACAGGTTATGCAGCAGGTGATTGTTGTGTGTTAAAAACCACGGATGGCGGAATGACATGGAATCTGTCCCAGCCGTTTGGCAGCACAACACGTTCTCTGTATTTTACCGATGTCAACACCGGTTATGCCGCAGGTCAATCGGTATGGAAAACCACAGATGGCGGGGCAACCTGGAATGTTGTGGCGGCAGGTTCTTCGTCATCACCTTTAACATCGGTTTATTTTACCGACAGCAACACCGGATTTGCTGCAGGCTTCAGCGGAAGCATCCTGAAAACCAAGGATGCCGGCGCTACCTGGAATACATTGTCAAGCGGGACATGCAGTTCACTGAGAGCAGCTTATTTTACGGATGCAAATACCGGGTATGTGGTGGGCGATAACGGGATTATCATGAAGACTACAAATGCCGGCGGGTTCCCTGTTTCTGTCACAGAATCGGCCTCATCAGGTGTTGCCCTCAAAATATTCCCAAACCCGGCAAGCAGTATTCTCAACATAGAAACCACAGGCAAACCGGAACAAACCCACCTTTCGGTTATGAATCTAAGCGGTTGTGTAGTTTTAACCAGCAGAATCACGGGACCCAAAACCCAGCTTGACATCAGCACCCTGCCCGCCGGGGTTTATATCGTAAGGATGATTAATAGTATTATTGTAGAAACAGGAAAATTTGTCAAGAACTAAACAGTTTTCAGCAATGATGCGTATATTCATCATCCTCTTTGCCCTTGCCTTCATCCCATTTCTCCTGCCCGCCCAGGAGATCGGCCTGAATGGCTTCTATGCTGCAAGCACCCTGGATAAGTTCGGGCATACCTTCGGGTTCGGGGTTGAATACAACGAATACATGAAACCCAAACAAAGGATAGGCATCACCCTTTCGCTGGGCTTCTCCAACGCCCAATACGACGACATTCATTATTCGATGACAGATGGCAAATCTTTTTATATCGACCAGGTGACGCCCCGGAACAAAAGGTTCGCGTTCCGGGTAAATTACGCCTTTGGACTGCTCAGGAACACAAAATCAAACCTGTTGCTCGGTCCCGAAGTCGGGTTGAACTGTTTCTGGATCAACGAGCAATACGACCGTACAGCCAACGGCAACATTCCCGGTGGACATTATTCATCCGTTTCGTCAAATCTGTACCGCTTCGGTCTGGGGTGCCTGGTTGAATACGAACTGCGCGAGGTCATCGGGAAGGGGATCGCCACCTTTGTAGCCATCCATCCCGAAATCACCGGTTTTGCGAAAGGCGGCATGAAAGGTACGAATAACCCTGCCGCGGTGGGCTGGCTGAATGTTGAGCTTGGGTTCAGGTACTGCTTTCACAAAAAACCACAGAAATAAATTTCGTTAAACCGTTTACCATAAACAATAATAGATAACAGTCTCATTATGAAAAACGCTGCCCTGATCATCCTCGCCTTGCTGCTCCAAATGACGGCAAAAACGCAGGTTACCTTCGAAAAAATCATCACAAAAGGATCAATCGAAACCGGCTGGTCCGTGATCCAGACCTCTGACGGAGGATATGCCTTCCTGTGCAGTTTAGGGGCCTCACTGAGTTCCGACCGGTGGCTGGTGAAAACGGATTACCTGGGCGATACCGTATGGACCAGAACATTTCCCGGAATCGGGTATGAGAACGGCGACCGCTCCCTGGTACAGGCAGCGGACGGCGGTTATACGTTCATAGCCAACCGCAGCGGCAAGGCCGACCTGCTGCATGTCTCCTCTTCAGGGGATTCACTGTGGGAAAAGGAGCTGTTTTCCGGCATCGGTATTTCCATCGCACCCGCATCAAATCACGGTTACGTGGTGACAGGCCGGAACTCAATTGGCCCGGTCATACACATTGCACTCGCGGGGCAGGGTGGGGATATTGTGTGGGCCCGAGCATACAAGCCCGTCGGAGACAATTCAACCGATTGCAAAAGCTGGACAGTTTGTGAGCTACCGACAAACGATTTTATCGTAGCAGGTGAAATTGAAAGCACCTATTTCTTCAGCACACCCTTTATCATGAAAATCGGAGCAGCCGGAGACTCCCTCTGGTCCCGGTCATACACCTGGTTCATGGATGCAACTATTTTTTCGGCAGATACGGCAGGGAACGGCGATTTTTATGTCGGCGGGATAGGACATCATGCAAGTCCCAACACGGTGCTTATGCGAATGAATGCATCCGGCGACACTGTCTGGACCCGGGCTCCGCTGCTTGTAGGAAACCAATTCTTCAACAGCATCAGGTCAACCCGTGATGGCGGTGTACTTGGCTGCGGAAGTTCCGGCAACACTTTCGATTCAAACAGGGTATATCTCGTAAAATATTCGGCTTCGGGGTCACCTTCCTGGCAAAGGACTTTCGGCAACTACTTGTCAAACACAAGTAACAGGGAGACAATTTTGCATTATTTAAACACCTTTTGTATTTTGACAGTGAAGCTTACTAACCCTTCAATACCAAACATATGAAAACCTTTTTCGCAGTCATTGTTTTTGGAATAATGCCATTGTTCCTTTTCAGCCAGTCTTCAACAACAGATTTGACTATTTCGCCTGATTCAGTGTTCTTCATTCCCGGCAATCCCGGGATACCAGAAGATTTTGATATAAACGACTATGAAAACTCCTTAAAGCTTTTTCAATTTGCAGTTGATAGAGGTTTTAAAGATTATGGTGATTTTGCGAAAGGTTTCTTCCTCGGCTTTACTGAAAAAATTATGATGGAAGAAGCTAAAGACAAGGGATTCACTTATGCTAAGGATTACATTGCTGCTGTTTCAATGGGCTTTGATAATATTAGAGAATTTCAGGAAGCATCTCATTTAGGAATTAAAAATAAAATAGAATTTAAAATCTTTGATCGATTGCGTAAGGTTTCTAAAAATACTTATGGATTTGATGGAGCTCAATTAATTGAAGCAATAATGATTCATGAGAATGGGAAGAAATTATCTATAAAAAAGGTGAACGAACTTTTAGAAGTTGAAAAAGAAAAGTGCAAGTTATGTACAAGCGAAAAAGGAATTAAAGAGTTACCTGATTGGTATGATATAAAATTAAAAATAGATGCTGATGTTGAAC
>JBAXFZ010000165.1:0-8731 GCA_037139685.1 Bacteroidota bacterium | reverse complement strand
GTTGCTGGCCATGGCTGTTACATTGCCAGCAGCCTGTCCCCAGGTTACATGAATCGTGTCGCTGCCCTGTCCGCTTACAATAGATGCATCGGCAGGAACGGTCCAGGTATAGGTTAAGGAGTTATCGGACAAAGCGGTGTAGAATTTGGCACTGGCTCCGCCGCAAACTGCATCCGGACCGTGAATCGGGACCAGGGTGGTGGGAGGTGAATTCACCACAACGGCCAGAACCGATGGAAGGCTCGTTCCGCAGGTATTCCCTGCAATGACCGAGATATTTCCGGAAGAGGTGCCCCACAGTACGGTAATGCTGGTTGTATTGAGGCCGCTTGTAATGACCGCGCCGGCCGGTATGGTCCACGAATAGGATGTGGCAACAGGAACATCAACAATCGAATAAACACCAGAAGCTCCCACGCAGATGCTCTGCGGGCCGGCAATCGGGCCCGGGGCTGCAGGGCCGCTGTTTACCGTTACGGTAATGCTGTCGCCGGTTGTATGCGATGCATTGTCAACTACAGTTACATGGTATTTTGTCGTGGCCGTGGGGGTGGCAACCGGGTTGGCGATGTTCGGATCGCTTAGCGTGGCCGTTGGTGTCCATGAATAGGTTAAGGGCGGGGTTCCGCCAAGCACGTTGACATTCAGCTGGGATGTCTGGCCCAGGCAGATGGAGCCCGGAGTGGCAATTGCAGTAGCCTGGAAGACATTGCCCGGCATAACCTTGATGGTGGCTGTACGTTTGTGTGCGGGGGTTCCGTTGGGGCCATTGGCAATGAAAGTTGCCATGTAGGTGCCGGAAGGAACACTGCCCGTAAGTACAAACTTGACCGGCTTGGAACCGGGAAGGCTGGTAAGGGTGGTGCCCGAAGGGTATTCTATGGTGATGGTTCCCGCTGTAGGAGTGGGGGAGATGCTGGCTGAAACAATGACAGTATCGGTGTATAGTTTCACCTCGGGGATTTGCACCTGGAAAATGGTATTGTCGGCCGGTGAAAACAGGGTATCGGCTGCATGGTCGAGGGTCATGGCGAAATCGGGGAAATAGGCCGTCATGCTCTGGAATGTACCAACCCTGAAGTCGGCCCACCCGATCATCGAACCTTTCTTATTCGAAACCACACCATTGTAGTCACCCTGGTAACGGGGAGTTCCGCCGCCGCCGCATGTCGGGCAGTCGATTTTCATCTTGGCGTTTGAAATTTTCTGGTTGGCTGCAAAGGTCTGGCCTCCGTCGGTTGAATAGCTGGCATAGATCATGGCGCTGTCGCTGGTAGGCGTATCCCGCGTATCCATCCACATAACATACAGTTTACCGGTCTGCTTGTCGCACCAGATGGCAGGATGCCACTGGTGGTTGGCGATAGTGTTGGGATCGTCATTGACCTTAACCGCGGCAGTCCAGGTTGCTCCGTCGTCGGAGGAGGCACGGCAGAAAATATCAGGTTTACCCGTTGCTCCTACAGGATCGTTCGAGGCATAAACAACATACATTTTCCCGCGGTTGGGGCCATAGCTGTTATCGGCAGCAATCATCGGGTAGGGGCGGGTATGCATATTCTGTACCGAATTCCTTCCGCCTACCTGGCTGCCAACGGTATTGCAGAACTGCTGGGTTGACTTCTGGGTAAAGGTAGCGCCGCCATCCACTGAAAGATAGAAGGTGTAGGTGGAACTAAAGGAGCTTCCGCTGTTGGTAACCACATGAACGGCTCCGCCCTGGATGTTGCCTTCCGGGCCTACGCATACCATCATCCCCGGGATCTGCTGGGTTGTCGGGGCCCAGGTTGAGGTGAAGGTAAGGCCATGGTCCATGCTGCGGCAGAAATTACCCGGGGGGCCTCCGTTGGTCATGGTCGTGTAGACGTAATTGGCATAAGGACCTGAGGTCTGGTCGCAGGCAATCCAGTTTTTGTCGTTACCTGCAATGGCAGTCACCGAGGGTCCCCAGGTAACGCCATTGTTGACGGAGGCCAATACCTTGCAACCTGAGATGTTGCCGTACATGTTTTCATAAAACAGGTTTCCGAGGCTGTCATAGGCAACCACCGGGTCACCTGCCATGGTCGCACCAAAGTTGGCGGCATGGATGTACCAGTCGTAACCGTTTTCGGTATCATGCGGCGCATTGGTGTTGTAGGCAGTAAAGAACCATGTTGGCTGATTCGGATTTTCAGCCATGTTGTTTTCTGCAAAATCAGTCCCGAGACTGAAATTATCCCACCCACCTATTGTGATTGCAGCAGCAGTGGCGTTGGGAGCATCCGGGCGGTTTGCAATTTTTTCCCGCAGATACTGGGGTACCTGGTCCAGGTTTGGGTTATCTCCCTGGTACTGGGCAAATAACTGGCTTGTACCCAATAACAGGAAAAACAAACCAGCAAGTGTAAACATTTTCATATCGCAGCGTTTTTAAGTATATAAATAAGACCTTGTAACCTACAAACGTACAAAAAAACATAACATTCCGCAAATTTATTACCAGCTTGAACCGGATTTGCAATTATCTTTGTATTGGTCGATGTGTAACCTTGGTTCTTAATACCCGTCTAAATCCCCAATGAAATACCTGGAAGATAACCATTACATTGATCTTGTCTTGAACGGGGATGTTTCAGCCTATTCATTTCTGGTGTCGAAACACAAAAACCTGGTGTTCTCGATTGCCCTGAAAATCCTCAATAACCGTGAGGATGCGGAGGAGGTGGCCCAGGACTGTTTTCTGAAGGTATTTCAGGCTTTGAAAACATTTGAAAAAAAATCCAAGTTTTCGACCTGGCTTTATCGCATCGTATATAATGCGGCCATTTCCAAAACCCGGAAAAAGAAACTGGAACTGGTACCCATGGACAATTACGTGATCCATAATTATACCGAGGACGAGGTTTCATCCAATCTTGAGGAGATAGACCCGGAGGAACAGAAGGTTATGATTGAACAGGCCATGAAAAGGCTGAGCGATGATGAAAACCTGCTGATCACCCTGTTTTATAAGGGGGAAAATTCAATAGAGGACATCAGCCAGATTACCGGCCTTACCTCCTCGAATGTCAAGGTGAGATTGCACCGGATACGGAAAAAACTGCAGGGAGAACTTGCCGTTATGATGAACCGGGCCGTGAATTTATGAATTTGTTAATTTTGCACCATTATGGAAAAGGAAAATTTGAGCAACGATGATTTTCTGCGCGGGCTGATCCAGCAAAGCCCCCTGGAAAGTCCCTCCGACGATTTTGTCGACCGCGTCATGGCTGGGATTCTGGTTGCCCCCGAAACTGCACCGGTCCGGAAGCCGTTTTACCTGTACCTGAAAACGATAGTTCCTTATGCACTGCTGGCACTCCTGGTCTTACTGGTTTTCTTCACTTCGGATATTCCCTTTCTGAACTGGTTCCCCGGGAAAAATTATGTTACACATAATCTGGTTCCCTATTTCGAAACACTCTTTTCGGGACTGAAAAATGCCTTTTCATCACGATATGTATCGTTCGGATTGCTGATAATCACCTCAACCGGGCTGCTTTTCCTGGTCGACCAGCTATTCAGCCGCAGAACCACCGCTTAATCAGGGACGTGTCTCTTTCCAGAGTTCCCTGAAGCTTTTCGGAGCAATTTTCGGAAGGGTTCTCCGCGGACCCCACATCTTTTTGCCAAACCGGCGGATCATCTTGTTTTTCAAACCTGAACTTGGTTTATCGATCATCCAGCGGTGAAGCATAACCATCTTCCACCCGGAAACTATGGTGCGCCAGGTATAGGAAACATACTTTTTTGAAACTGCCTCATGCCTGTTGTGCAGGAGCAGTTCATGAAGCGGTATTTTAACCGGACAAACCTCAGTGCATTTTCCGCACAGGGAAGAGGCAAAACTCAGGTGGTTGTATTCTTTCATCCCCAAATAGTGCGGTGATATAACCGAGCCTATGGGACCTGAGTAGGTTGCATTGTAGGTATAGCCCCCCACACTTTTGTAGATAGGACAGCCATTCAGGCAGGCCCCGCAGCGGATGCATGAAAGGGCACGGCGCTGTTCCCTGAACTTCAGTAATTCGGAACGCCTGTTGTCAAGCAGAATCACATACATCTCATCCGGTCCGTCGGTTTCAAATTCGTTCCGGGGACCAAATACAATATTATTATAAACGGTTATTGGCTGGCCGGTACCATGCTGGGCTAGCAACGGCAGAAACAGGTCAAGATCTTCGATGGAGGGAATAAGCTTCTCGATCCCAACAATGGCAATGTGGATCCTGGGAAAGGCCATGCAAAGCAAACCGTTTCCCTCATTCTCTGTAAGGGCGACCGCCCCTACATCTGCTATCAGGAAATTACCCCCGGTGATCCCCACATCGGCCCTGACAAATTCTCCCCTGAGTTTATCCCTCACAAAATGGGCTATGTTTTCAGGAGTGCTGTTGCCGGGTAAATTGAATTTTTCATGAAAGAGCTTTGCAACATCCTCCTTCGACTTATGCATGGCAGGGGTAAGAATATGATACGGTTTTTCCCCTGCCAGCTGAACTATATATTCGCCCAGATCGGTTTCAAAAACTTCCCGCTTGTTTTTTTCAAACAACTCATTCAACTCCAGCTCTTCTGAAACCATGGTCTTCTGTTTCACGATAACCTGGGCCTTTGAATTTTTTATGATATGCATGATCTCACGCTGGGCATCCTTCTCGTTGGGAGCCCAAATCACCTTTCCCCCCCTTTTGCTGAAATTGTTTTCAAATTCCACCAGGTATTTATCGAGGTTGTTTATGGTCTTATGCTTGATGTTGGCAGCACGCCGCCTGGCCAGTTCGAGGTTCTTATACTGTCCCTTTCCCCTTAGAACCTGCTCATCGTACTTGCCTATATTGTGATTCAGCCGCTTCCGATGTTCGGCATCGAACGATTTTACACTGGCATCCTCAAGAAATTTCTGATATATATGATTCATCTGGTAATATTTATTTTTTCAACCCTTGCCTGGTGACGTCCTCCCTCAAACGGGGTGGTCAGAAACAACAACGCCAGTTTAACTGCCTCCTCCTGCGTGATAAAACGGGCAGGCAGGGCAATGATGTTGGCATCATTATGCTGTCGCGACAAGATTGTAATTTGTTCATTCCAACACAGTGCAGCCCTTATTGCCGTATATTTGTTGGCGACAATGGCGACCCCGTTTCCGCTGCCGCAGATAAGAATTCCGAACTTATAAGTCCCTGACTGAACAGCCTTTGCTACCGGATGAGCAGAATCGGGATAATCCATCGAAGCTTCGGAAAATGCACCGAAATCATGAAATGTATAACCTAATTCATTCAAATGCTGTTTTATAAATTCTTTGGTGCCGAATCCGGCATGATCACTTCCTATAGCAATTTGGGCGAGAGATTCATCCATTGTTAATATTTTTTTCACAAATGTAAACATAAACAAATCATTATGAATCCAAAACAAACTTTGCTCCCAAATATATCACTCTGTTTCAATTCTTTATTTTTTTCACATGGTTTTGTTAACAACTGATTATTTTTGTGTCAAAATATTTATAAATAGTTCACTTTATAAACATCAACCTGTGCAAATACAATTTCGAACCCGGCTGACAGCAATTTTTCATGAAATTTCAACAAAAATCCACCCCGGTTTTCAGGATAATTTATGAACAATAACAACTGCTAACATTGTTTGATAACTTTATTAAATATAATATTTTTAACACTTTAGCAAAATTCAGCTGTTCATAAGTTGTTTATCAATAACCTGTTTTCAATAAACAAAATTTATCTCTCAGAAATAATTAACCATATTAACAGCTATTATAACAACAATAAAGAAATAAGATTCTTTTATTATTATTAAAAACAAAAAAAATCTAAACCTTGAAGTCATTCGCCGATAAAATTCAGTTGCTTAAAAAGGAGAAGAACGCGGTTATCCTGGCCCACTATTACCAGGTTCCCGAAATACAGGATATTGCGGATTTTGTGGGAGACAGCCTTGGGTTGTCGCAGCAGGCTTTAAAAACCAAAGCTGATATTATCGTATTCGCAGGCGTCCATTTCATGGCCGAAACAGCCAAAATTTTAAACCCGGATAAAAAGGTGCTCATCCCGGATCTTCAGGCGGGCTGTTCGCTGGCTGACTCCTGCCCACCTGATAAATTCAGGGAATTCAGGGAAAAACATCCCGGTCATATCGTGATATCCTATATCAACTGCTCTGCACAGATAAAAATCATGTCGGATGTGATCTGCACCTCGAGCAATGCACAGAAAATTGTGGAGTCGTTTCCAAAGGAGCAAAAGATCATTTTTGCGCCTGACAGGAACCTGGGCGGATACATCAATTCCGTCACGGGGCGGAATATGGTATTGTGGAACGGCAGCTGTGAAGTTCATGACATCATTAAGGCCGGGGCTGTAATCAAGCTGAAAAAGGAAAATCCCGGCGCAAAACTCATTGCCCATCCCGAATGCAAGGCTGTAATACTGGAATTAGCCGATTTTATTGGTTCTACAACGGCGCTGCTTGACTTTACCCTGAAAAATGATGCGCAGAAATTTATAGTAGCCACCGAAACAGGCATACTGCATCAAATGAAAAAAGCCTCCCCGGGAAAGGAATTTTTAATCGTGCCTACCGACGAAACCTGTGGCTGCAACGATTGTCCGTACATGAAAATGAACACACTGGAAAAATTGTACAACTGTCTGAACAGCGAACAACCGGAAATTAAATTGTCAAAAAGTATCATTGAGAAGGCAAATAAACCTATCTTGCGGATGCTGAAATTATCGGAGTAACAAATTTTATTGGATTTATGAAACTGTTTATCAGAAATTTTCATGTTCAGATTATCCTGATAACATCACTACTGTTTGTTTTTGGCAATCTTCCGGCACAGGATACCCTTCAGAAAGATGGTTTCTGTAAATTCTATTACCCCTCCGGAAAAATCTCCAGCGAAGGCACCCTGAAAAACGGGAAACCCGATGGTTATTGGAAATCCTACAACATAAACGGAACAATCAAATCAGAGGGAAACCGTAAAAACTCGGAGCTTGACAGCACCTGGAAATTTTACAACGGAAACGGCAGGCTGCTTCTTGAAATCAACTATAAAGCCGGGAAAAAGGATGGTTTGAAAATCACCTACCTGGATAAGGAGACGGTTAAGGAAAATTTCAGGAATGATATAAAGGAGGGTTATACAAGGTATTATTATCCGGATGGAAAAATAAAACAGGAGATTCCCTATGTCAGGGGATTGGAACAGGGTTTCGCAAAGGAATATGGTTTCGACGGGAATGTCATCACCCTGACCGAATACAAGCGTGGCTTTATTGTCGACAGGCTTCGCATAAACCGGAAAGACCAGGATGGCAGGAGACAGGGAAAATGGTATGCATTTTACGGCAGTGGAAACCTCCATACCGAGGTTACATTTAAGGATGATAAAAAAAACGGATATCTGAAGGAATATGCCGAAAACGGCGATTTGCTGAAAATTTCAAAATACGTGGATGATGTTCTCCAGCCTGAAGCGGAAGAGATACAGAAGCTGGAGGTGCAGAATGAATATTACCCGGATGGAAAAATAAAGATCAGCGCCATGTTCAGAAACGGTGTTCCGGAGGGGATCACCCGGGAGTACAATACCGATGGTATGGTGGAAAAGTCATACCTTTACAAAAATGGTGTCGTCATAGGTACCGGCATCATGAAGGATGATGGCAGCCGCGACGGGTACTGGAAAGATTTTTATGCCGACGGATCCCTTAAATCTGAAGGCAATTATGATAACGGCAAGCAGGTCGGGGAATGGAAATATTATCATCCCAACGGCAAAATTGAACAAACCGGGAGGTTCAGCAAACAGGGAAAACTTGACGGCCGTTGGCGATGGTATTTTGAAACCGGCCAGCTGCTGAAGGAGGAAAACTACAGGAACGGGTTTAAAGAGGGATTATCATCCGAATATGATGAAACCGGCAGGGTGATAGAGGAGGGAGAATTTGTCAATGGGAATGAAGATGGTCCCTGGTTTGAGATCATCGGCGACAGTTACATCCGTGGTACATACAGGGATGGGCTTCGCAATGGTATGTGGTATAACTATTATCTGAACCTGAACGGGGCCAAAACCGATTCTCTCTTATATTTCAAGGGAGGATTTGTCGAGGATAATCCTGACGGAAAACATATCTGGTACTGGGAAAACGGTAAGATTAAGGACGAAGGCAGTTATGTGATGGGAAAAAAAGAGGGCGAATGGCTCAAGTATAATTTCGATGGAACATTGTTTATGGTCATAACCTACAGGGAGGGTGTTGAAGTACGGTATGACGGAGTAAAAATCAAACCCCCGTATGAAAAGGAGGAGGAATAAATGAGAACTGGAAAATCAAACAGATCGGGAAGATCAAATAACCCTGACCGGCAAAGCAAACCGGGAAAACCGGGAAGGGCTGGAAAAACATCAAGAACAGATAAACCCGGGAGGTCAAGCCGTTCCGAAGGAACAGGCCGCCCCTATAAGTCAGAAAGTTTCGGCAAGCCCGAAAGATACCCCAGGTCGGAAAAACCGGAAAGATTCGGTAAACCCGAACGTGAAGGCAGGCCGGAACGGGCAGAAAGAGGCGAAAAGTCAGAAAGGTTCGGCAGGCCTGAAAGGTCCGAAAGATCCCCCAGGTCGGAAAAACCGGAAAGATTCGGTAAACCCGAACGTGAAGGCAGGCCG
>JBAXFZ010000164.1:0-8760 GCA_037139685.1 Bacteroidota bacterium | reverse complement strand
CGGTTTGCAAAACGGCCGCCATGAAACCGGAGGTGCTGCCTTCGGGGGATATGAGGTCGAAAACACCAAGTTCGTTGGCTGTCAATATGATCCGGCTTACCCGGAACGCATTGGCCATCTCCATCAGCTGTGTGGGATTATTGATCTCCTTGTTTTGCATTGACAGATATTTTTATTTGGCCAACCCGAGCACCGTGAGTCCCTGGTCATAAACTATATCTACCGGAATACTGGCGGTTTTAAGACGCACCAGGTCGGACCGTAACACATCATTGATTTTCCCGTTTGACTCCAGGTAGCTTTTAGCCCCATCATAATCGCCGTTCCCTTCAAACTCCAGAACCCTGGCAGCCCACTTGTTCATTGAACCGCCGATCTTGTCGAAATTCACTTTATAGGTGCCTGAACTGCTCCTGACGAAGGCTCCCTGGCTGGCGAAAAAGTTGAAACACATCATGTTTGCCTTTCCATGTGCGCTGGCGGCTCCGAAGCGAACCGAACGGATCAGCCCTGCCATATATGTGACAAAACAATCTTCGGCTGTAATATCTTTGATTTCTCCCTTTTCAATCAGTTTTGTAGTCATAAACAGGCCGAGTATGTCGGCTTTTGCCTCTTCAAAAGAGGAATATTTTTCCTTCAGGGCATCCCTGACAGTCCCCTTGTTTGTAATGGTGTTCTTTATTCCAAGGCCGTGTGCCACCTCATGGAACATGACATTTGAGAAGAAGGCATCAAAACGGATATTCTTTCGCTGGGCCGGATCGATCAGCACTTTGGAAATGGGGACCAGGATGTTGTCAAATTTGGCGCGCATCGCGTTTTTAAGCTGAATACGGCGTGAACCCTTTGCCAGCTGTACCTTTTCGTCGTTCGGGAGGTTGATGGCGATTGTCTTGCTGCCGGCATTTGAATGACCCGAAACATAGATGATGTCATAGGCGTTCAGGTCGGAGTCGGTACCCGGCTTTTCTTTCTTATATTGAGGGTTCACGGGCAGCTGCGATTGTAATTCCGGCAGAAAACGGGCGAATTTGGCCAGTTTAAGGCTCCAATCTTTATCTTTCACGAGCAGGGCTGATTCGAATGCCGTCTTGTAGCCGAAAAGTTCGTCTTCATAGTTTTCAATCGGGCCCACCACAAAATCGACGGTGTTGTTTTTCATATCCATCCAGGCCATGTCGCTGGCAAAATAGTCATCGGTAACCAGCGCACGGGCCCTGAGTGTAAGGTAGTTTTTCAGACCGGGATCATCGGCCAGTTCTGCCGCCTGTTTCAGTAAGGCAGAGGCCTTGTTCAACTGCTCTTTGAATGCGTCATGATACCAGATGTTTATGAGGCTGTGATCGGCATTGCGGCCGATGACTGAATACTGGCTGGTTTTGTCAGGGTTGTTCCATTTAACAAATTCCTCCTTCGAGATATTTTCGGGATAGAGATGAGCTCCGGCGGGTTTTGCACCGATGCCCCTGATAAACGGCTGGTTGCCGTTGAGTCTCTCCCATGGGCCATAGTTGATGCCTGCAAACATCCTGACCAGGGTATCCTGGATGGTATCCATGAATTTCTTTTTATCCCCGATCACCTGTTCCCAGTAAAGATCATCCATGATTTTGGCGACATCAATAAGGATGGGAATCATCTGTTTTTCCCTGCCGGTCAGTTTTGAAAGGTCGGTGGTGAGTTTAACGGTAACAAATTCATTGATCTTTGACCTGAGGAGAGAATCTTCAGGATTTACAATGGCTTTGTTCCCGCCGGCATGAATACTGCATCCTGTGGCTATTAATAAAAGAGTTCCGGCCAGCAGTGAAAACCTGAGAATATGCTTTAACATGACATTTTACATTTAATGTTATGGGCAAAAATAATAAAAAAACTGATACTTTATTTTATATCGAAGATTTTGATTTGATCGTGAAAAATTTCTAAGTTTGTTTCAGAATATTTATAGTACAAACCTTAAACCTAATCCCATGAACAATGTCCTAATTCTCATTATCGCCGGAGCAGTCGGCTTACTCTTTTTCTCCGGGATACGCATTGTCCGTCCGACCCATCGCGGACTGATCGAACGATTCGGAAAATACAACCGGTTTGCCAACCCCGGTTTTCACTGGATTATTCCGGGAATCGATCTTATATACCAGGTGAACATCACCGAGAAGATGATCAATGCCGAGCCACAGGAGATCATTACAAACGACAATCTGAATGCCAAGGTGGATGCGCAGGTTTATTTCAAGATCACCAGTGATGAGGAAAGTGTAAAGAACTCCCAGTACAATGTGAACAGCATCGAATACCAGATCGTCAACCTGGCCCGGACAACGCTTCGTAACATAATCGGAACGATGACCCTGAAATCGGCCAACAGCGAACGCGGAAAAATCAACAAGGAGCTGCACGGCACTTTGCTTGATGAGACAAAAAGCTGGGGAATCCAGATTATCAGAACGGAGCTGAAGGAAATCGACCCGCCGAAAGATGTACAGGAGACCATGAACAAGATCGTAAAGGCTGAGAATGAAAAAATCGCCGCCATCGATTATGCCACCGCTGCCGAAACAAAAGCCGACGGGGAAAAACGTGCGGAGATCAGGCGGGCGGAAGGAGTGAAGCAGGGACAGATTCTCAGGGCCGAAGGAGAAGCCCAGGCCATCGCACTGGTGAATGAGGCAGCCGAAAAATATTTTATTGGGAATGCACAGGTGCTGCGGAAAATCCAGGCGCTGGAGACCTCACTGAAGGATAATTCGAAAATTGTCGTACCTGCCGGTTCCGACCTTGTGAATGTGCTGGGAGATATGGCCGGTATCATTCCTATCAGGGACAAACCGGATACCAAGTATGCGCCTGTTTAATTAATGCAGGAATGCAGGAATGCAGGAATGCAGGAATGTTGGAATAGGTTGGGGATTAGTGATCCTGGGGGGATGTTGCAGGGTGGGGTGTGATGCGGGGGAGAATATAATCCAGGATTTTCCTGACCGATTCTTCTATCGACAGCAGGTCGGTGCGGATTTCGATATCGACATGCCGTGGCGGTTCAAAAGGGGAGGTTATGCCTGTAAATTCCTTGATCTCCCCCCTGCGGGCCTTTGAGTAGAGTCCCTTTACATCGCGGTTCTCACAAACATCGAGGGGGGCATTCACATATACTTCCACCAGGTCATCCTTGCCAATGATTCTTCTTGCCAGGTCCCTGATATCTTCTGTAGGACTGATAAAACAGTTGATCGTGATAACCCCGCAATGAAGGAAGAGTTTTGAAATTTCGGCAATGCGGCGGATGTTTTCGAGCCTGTCGGCATCGGAGAAGCCAAGGTTGTTATTGACCCCGGTCCTGACGTTGTCGCCGTCGAGTATTTGTGTCAGGAATCCCAAACTATAAAGTTCCTTCTCGAGATGTTTGGCCAGCGTGGTTTTCCCGGCCCCCGACAGCCCGGTTAGCCACAATACGACCGACCTTTGTTCAAGGAGTTCCTCTTTTTCTGCTCTGTTCAGTATTTCGTGATGTACGGGGTATAAGTTATCCTGTGAAGTCAATGGCTATGTAGGTTTGGTTTAAAAAGGGCAAAGATAAAAGTTCTCTTTAAAAACCATGCAAAAAAATGGCGCTCCACCGGCAATGTCGCCGTTTTTTTAATGCAGTTCAGGGTGCCGGATCAGCCGGTAGGATGAAAAATTGGTCCGGGAAAGAAGGAAGTTTATTTTTTTCTTACCTTTGATCATCAATTCCGGACTCAGGTATCAATTCCGGAAAAGTAAAAAAGTTAACGGGTAGTCACCTGTAATAATTCAACAGCCAAAATACCATGAAATTGATTTCATTTCAAATCGCCCTGGCTTTTTGCACTTTATCCTGCATTGCAACCGGGCAGAATACAATTACACTTTCGTTCACAGGGATGGACCGTTCGAACTATGCCAAAACCGATACCATCAAAATCCATAACACGGTAAGGAATTGCGATACCACGCTATTCTGGCCCGACACGGTGTTATCGGTCACCGTTGGTATCCGCGATTTAACAATGGTTAAGGAGGATCTGCAGGTTTTTCAGAATGTCCCCAACCCGGTGAGGGAAAATACCAGCATATCCGTTTACCTGCCATTGAGCGGGAATGTTGATGTAAATGTATCACGGTTGAGCGGCGGGCTGGTTTCATCCTTTAACCGGCAGCTTAAAAAAGGGTTTCATACCTTTTTGTTCTCACCCGGGAGTGCTGAAACCTACGTTTTTACAGCCATATGCCAGTCGGGCATGAAAAGCATCAAGATTGTGGCGTTGCCGGTTGCTGCTTCCCCTGTTTGCAGACTCGAATACCGGGGTATCGAAAACGGACCTTCTGTCATGAAACCTTCCGGAACGACCGATAAATTTTTCTTCGCCTCGGGCGATGAGCTTCAATTCACAGGTATTACCGATAAATATGTTGCCATTATCAACAGCGTGCCCCATACCGATACCCTCTACCGGTTTGACTTTACCCATTTCGATTTTCCCTGTTCCCGGGTAACGACAGTGACTTACATGGGGCAGACCTATCATACAGTCCAGGCAGGATCTCAGTGCTGGTTAAGGGAGAACCTCAATGCAGGAAGGGAGATAGACTCCACGCAGATTCCTTCCAATAACCATTCCATTGAAAAGTACTGTTACAATGACGATAAAAATTATTGTATGGTTTATGGCGGGCTCTATACGTGGAATGAGATGATGCAGTATGCAACGGCGGAAGGAGCCAGGGGAATATGCCCGGCCGGCTGGCATATACCCGCTGATGCCGAGTGGATAACCCTGACCGACGAACTTGGCAGTATAAAAGTCGCCGGCGGGAAAATGAAGGAGATCGATTTTGACCATTGGGCACATCCCAATACGGGCGCCGACAACAGCAGCGGATTTACGGCCCTGCCCGGTGGATACAGGTTGGGCCGGGATTCGCAGGATATTTATATGTATGCGCATTTCTGGTCATCCACCCCGGTTGGGAATCAGGCAGGAGCAAGGGCCCTCAGCAGTCAGACTGCCGAAGTGTCGCCATTGCCTGAAACAACCAACCTCGGGTTTTCAGTCAGGTGTATACGGGATTCGCAATAACCCGTGACGCGTAACCCGTGACGCGTAACCCGTGATGTGTAACGCGTGACGCGTGGTTCCCGGATAGGTGGGTTAGCCTATAAACAGCCCTTCGATCCTTACCTTATAGCTGCCGTCTTTCATTTTGGTTACGGCATTGACCAGGCCGCTGTGCCTCCATTGCAGCATGCAGCGCCGGGGCATGAACCAGTATCTTCTTCCCAGCTCGATTTTCTCTTTTGATTCCCTTATGATCCCTTCGTAGCCCTGGGCAACATAATATCCGATGTCGATGAACCCCTCGGATCTTGGTCTCAGCGGACCGGTTACGCACCAGTTGATCACCCCGTTGCGTGCATCGGCGTCGGTGACCACGCCGCAATGGGTTATCGGGCAGCCGCACGACATGCCCATCGGACGGCCGATCATCACATCACCTTTTTTTACTCCAAGTTCCTTAACCAGTGCAGGATTATAGGGGAGGATCGTTTCGCGCGGGCCCGGTTCATTGTCGAAACAATCAAGGATAAAATCGAAATCACGTTTCAGGTGGTCCTTCCATCCCATTTTTTCGCCTACGGAACCGGCCTCCTTGCAATTGATAAGATTTGCCATGCCGGTTGCCACGGAACCGTTGTGTTTTACGTGGATGCAGAGTTTAAGGTCTGTTTCTGATTTATCGACTGCAACGGCAAATTCACTGCAGGTCTTGTAGCCGCAGGCACCGCAATCGAGTTGCGGCAGGCGGTCGGATGTCTTCAATTCTTTTACTGCTGTTTCCATATATTTATTTGGTTAAAAATTTAATAGAAAAACCCCGGTAATCAAGGCCTGTCGGTTTCCCCGGACAGTTAATTGCCTGTGCCGAAACGCTTTTCGAAGATCATATTCAACTCCCTGATCGTTGTGCTGGTATGCGTGACGAACAGGAACGGGAAAAAGGCATGCACGAGGGAGGCAAAGGCGCAGCCCAGCGTTCTCCCGGCAAGCATCAGGGCAAACCGGGTGTGCTGCAGGTAGGTCATCTTAACCTGCTTCGGGTGTTCGGTAAATATGTTTGATTTCTTCATGATTGCTGGGTTATAATTGAACTTCCTGAGAAAATCGAGGTCAGGCTGTTAAAAGATCGCGATAGTGCTTCTGTAAAAGCATGAACGTCCTCCCCTGTGGTGAACCGCCCCATGCTCAGCCTGATTCCTCCCCTGGCCTCGAAGGGGTTCAGGCCGATTGCCTGGAGCACGTGAGACGCATTGTGTGATTTGTCGTTCGATGAACAGGCTGAACCTGCTGAAACTGCAATTCCTGATTCGTCGAGGTGGAAAAGCAAGCGGATGGTTTCTCCTTCGAACCCGTGAAAACTGAAACTCAGGTGCCCGGGCAAGCGCTTTTCGGCATGCCCGTTTACATAAGCATTGTCGAAAGTTGAGTACAGGTAGCCGGTCAGCTTTTTTCTGAGCTGGGTTAACCTTATTGCTTCGCTTTCCAACTCCTCCATGCACAATTCCGAAGCCGTGGCAAAACCGGCAATTGCAGGGATATTCTCGGTGGTCGACCGCAAACCTGCCTCCTGGCCTCCGCCGTGCAGCAGTGGCTCGAGGTTGACACCTTTCCTTATATAAAGGGCCCCGATGCCCTTCGGGCCATAAATTTTATGTGCATTGATCGTTAACAGGTCAACCCCGGCATCGTTGACATCAACCGGGATTTTTCCGAATGACTGGCAGGCATCGGTATGAAACAAGGTGTTGTTTTTCCTGCAGATTTCGCCGATCTCACCGATGGGCTGGATAGTTCCGATCTCATTGTTTGCGTGCATCACCGAAACCAGGATAGTTTTGGGGTTGATAACCTCCTTCAGCCTTTCGATATCAACAATGCCTCCGGCGTCAACAGGCAGGTAGGTGATATAAAACCCTTCGCCGGCTAGCCATTTGCAGGTGTTGAGCACGCAATCGTGTTCGATCGCCGAGACGATGATGTGCCGGCCCTTGTGATGGTTGGCATGGGCAATCCCTTTCAGGGTCCAGTTGTTGGATTCGGTGCCGCCGGAGGTGAAAAAGAGTTCATCCCTGCCGGCTCCGATACAACCGGCAATTGTTTCCCTCGAGTTTTCAAGCACCTCCTTGGCATGCGTGCCAAAATGGTGCAGGCTCGAGGCATTGCCGTACGAACCGGTGAAAAATGGCATCATCGCCTTGAGCACCCGTTCATCCACGCACGTGGTGGCTGCATTGTCAAGATAAATCCTGGATTTCTGCATGGCCTGTTATTCCCCGATATATACAAGGTCCTCGTTCAGGGTGCGTAGCACACCGAAATGGTGTTTTGCACCGATCTCTTTTTTACCGACACAGATGGTACAGGTTCCTACCGGCGGATTTCCCCTGAGGAACATCGGGAACTCAATATCGGGGGTTTTCAGGATCTGCTTGACAATGGGGTCGATGCCGATGCCATAAAGCGCATTGCTTTCAACAACAGTTATCCCTTTGGCCGATTCGAGCACGCGGTAACGGAACACTTCACGTTCAGCCTGGGAGATGAGGTCGATCTTGGTGATGACGCTGATATCGGCCAGGGTAAGCATGGGGCCTATCTTGCGGGGAAGGTTCATTCCGCTGGTGGCCTCGAGCACGACGATGCCCAGCGAATTTTCAACATAGGGGGAACAACGGAGGCATAATCCCGCCGTTTCGACAAACAGGTAACTGGCGCCTGAAGCCTCGGCCCATTCTACCGCTTCATCCAGGACCACCACGTTGCAATGATCGGGGCACAGCTCGCCTGAATAGATTTTCTTGACCGGGATGCCAAATTCCTTTTCAATTATTGTGTCGTCGTCGGCATAAAGTACATCTATTTTAAGATATGCCGCCTTTATCTGCCTTGCGGCCATCCGTTTCAGCACTTGCCTGATTACCGTGGTTTTCCCGCAGGTCGGCGGCCCGGCAAAAATTACTAGTTTCATATGGATCAGTTAAAAGGTTAATACTTTGAAATTTTCGTTGAAGATTGATTCCGTCAGCTCTTCGCCCGAACGGATAATCGTCCTGAAATCGAGCATCATGTCGTCGATCTGCTTCATTTTCCCGGCCACCTTCTTCTCTTCGGGGCGGGTGTTGATGAGTTGCTGCATGGCGCCGTTCTTCATCACGATCCTGAAGTCGGACATAAGCGCAATACAGGGGTCGTGGGTGACGAACACGAAAATTTTCTTGTACCTTTTCAGCAATTCAAGCGCCTTTGTGCGATGGATGCCGGCATTCTCTATCTCATCGAGCAAAATGATAGGGGAATTGCCTATAACCACGGCATCTGCAATCAGCAGCGACCGGGTCTGTCCTCCCGATAATTCCGTCATGCCAATATCCTTCATGATCGGTTCGCCGGTGAGTTCGTTGGCAAAATCAAGGGTTTCGCTGATAATGGATTCCACATCGGCCGCCCCGCGCACGGTGGCATGAATGGTCAGGAACTCTTCGACGGGAAGGTCACTGAGGAAGTTGGTGTGCTGTGAAATGAGGGCGATGGGGTGGTTCGAGGGATCGAAGATGAAATCTTCAGGCACCGGGGCATCGTTTATGGTCACCCGTCTTCCCGACGGTGTATTCTCGTTGGCAAATAGTTCGATGTCGTTGATCAGGGTGGTCTTGCCGCAACCGGTAGGCCCCAC
>JBAXFZ010000163.1:0-8794 GCA_037139685.1 Bacteroidota bacterium | reverse complement strand
GATGGGGTAGGAGCCAAGGAAGAGGGGGCGGCCGGATTTCTCGGAAGCGGCAAGCAATCCCCACGCAGTACCTACATTACCGGTGATGTTGCGATAGCGGCCCTTTTCCATGTTTGCCGCTGAAACCTGGATAACCGATTCAAGAGCTTCAATTGTATCGGCATAATTGTACCCGGCCTGGAGAACAATCTTGTTGATCTTGATCAGTTCCGGCTTTTTCTTGAATTTTTCGTCGAAATACTTGAACGAAGGAACCAGGTCCCGGTTGAAAATATAATAAAGCATCCCCAGGGCAAACATGTTTTTACTGCGTTCGGCAGTTTTGGTGTCAGTGCCAAGTTCTTTGAGGCTCTCTTTTGTGAGGGTTGTGATAGGGGCTTTGACCATGTTGAAGCTCTCCAGGGAGCCGTCGGTCAGCGGGTTGCTTTTATACCCGGCCTTTTCGATTGTCTTTTCATCGTAGGCGTCGGTATCGGTAAGAATGGTGGCTCCGATTTTTGCCCACTTCAGGTTTGATTTAAGAGATGCCGGGTTCATGGCAACAAGCACATCAACCAGGTCGCCGGTGGTGAAAATTTTCGAACTGCCCATATGTACCTGGAATCCGGATACACCGGCCACGGTGTTCTGGGGAGCGCGGATTTCAGCAGGAAAATCAGGGAATGTTGCAAGGTCGTTTCCAACAATAGCAGCCACATCCGAAAACATGGTACCTGAAAGTTGCATTCCATCGCCGGAATCCCCGACGAATTTAACAACAACCTCTTCACGTTCAATAACGGGTCTTTTCTTCTTAGCCATAGCTTCAATGAGTTTTGTGGTGCAAAGTTACAGAATTAAGTCAAAAGTCAAAGGTTAACCAAGAAAAAGAAACAGCCATCCTGACACGCCCCCCGACCCCAACGGGGGATAAATCATTTTTCAGGTATCAATAAAATATTTATCTTTGCCATGAAAATCGCTTTATTAACTCGTCCCGAAAAATCCGGGACATAAACTCAATAGGTCATGGCTTATAAAATTAATGATGATTGCACAGCTTGCGGAACCTGCATCGATGAATGCCCTGTAGAAGCTATTTCTGAAGGTGATATCTACAAAATCGATCCTGAAGCTTGCACCGATTGCGGCGCATGTGCCGATGTTTGCCCGGTTGAAGCAATCCATCCTGAGTAATCGGGGGAGAAACTGACTAGTGAATCAAGCAGCATCCCTGATTGGGGGGAATGCTGCTTTTTTTTATGTAATTTGCCTCAAAATTCACCCATGCGCCAAAAAATCTATTTTGCATCTGATTTTCATCTTGGAGTTCCTGATCACGACAGTAGCCTGGTCAGGGAAAAGAGGCTGGTTGCATGGCTTACGATGGCGCAAACCGACGCTGCTGAAATATTCCTGATGGGAGACCTGTTTGATTTCTGGTTCGAATACAAGACGGCGATCCCTCGCGGTTATAGCCGCCTGCTGGGAAAACTTGCTGAAATCACCGATGCAGGGATCCCAGTCCATCTGTTCCGGGGAAACCACGATATGTGGGCTTTTGATTACCTTGAAAAGGAGCTCAATATCCAATTACACCGTGACCCTGAATTCCGCGACTTCAATGGCAAACACTTTTACCTGGCCCATGGTGACGGGCTTGGCCCGGGGGATAACGGGTATAAGTTCATAAAAAAGGTGTTTGCAAACCCTTTCAACCAGTGGCTGTTCCGCCAGGTACACCCTGACCTCGGGATCAGGATGGCGCTTTTTTGGTCAAGAAAGAGCCGTGGTGCAAACATGGAAAGGGAGAAAAAGGTTGAAGACATTGTCCTTAAAATGATTCAACAACGCATTACAGTGCATTCAAACGATCTGCTGAAACAGCACCCCGACCTGGATTACCTGATCTTCGGACATTATCACCTGCCCATCGACACGGCCCTGGCAGGTCATGCCCGCCAGATTGTGCTGGGTGACTGGATAACCCATTTTACCTATGCTGTATTTGACGGCGAAGAGCTGGAATTGAAAAAATTCCCCTGATCCCCCGGCCCTTGACCCAACCAGGGTTTACCACCACCGCCTATTTGCCTGCCCGCATCTTGCGGAGCCACTCCTGTACCCTTTCATGATGGTACCTCACATGTTTATTGGAGGGGGATTTCATGAAAAGGGATGAATCAAGCTTCTGATAATAGGGGAGGTCTTCCTCGGGGCTGAGTACAGGGCTCATCCCGAAGGCATAGTTCAGCACGATCAGGGATGCAATCGACTGCGGGTGGGCATTGATAAAGGCTGTTTCAAGGGTTCTCTGGCGCTCCCAGATCTGCCTGAAGAAGAGATCGATTTTTTGCGTAAGTTCGAAATATCCGCTGCTGTCCTGGCGGTCGATCAGCAGCATTTCAAGAGAATCGACCCTGCGCTCGTTTACCCTGGTGGAGCGGTAGAAATCATGAAGCATCATAGTCTCCGGAGGCCCCTTCAGGAGGATATTATCAGGGAAGTCGGTTGTACTGCCCGCCAGGTCAACATTGTCGCCTGGTGCCAGCATAAGTACGAGGATCTTTCCCGACGGGGCCCTGAGAAGCCAGAACCCGGGCTCTTTGACTGGTGGGTTGAAGGAAAACCTGCCATGTTCAGGAGTAACCGAATCGACCAAATGGATCTCGCGGGTGTCCATCTCCTGGAGCACCAGTTTGATCCCCGCCTGATCCGTCAGGTTCCCGGTTATCCTGGCCTGGTTTCCTGCTGGGCGGTTACAGGAGGAGAAAAGAAAAAGAAGCGTGAGCAGGGCCCCGGGAAGGTATTTCACCATAGTTGTACGAATGATATTCAGATGTAGCAAACGTATAAAACAGCCTGCCAGGTATGTTAAATTCATTTTTTCATCTTTCGACCGGCTCACGGACTGCCGGCCGGGTTGTTCCTTTTTAACAACTCCCCTGCGACAAACCTGTCGATCGGGAAGGTAAAATCCTCCTGTTTAAGCGCATCAATCTTCACCCACCTGAAACTTTGGGCACCATCGACCCCGGGAATATCGTTGATTACATTGGTTGTCTTGAAACGATAAGGCTTTTCAGCATTCACAAAGTAATAGATGCTGAAGAGCTGCATGTTTGACGGGAGCAGGGTGGTGGGCTGAAAGAAATCAGTGGTGTAAAAATGAGAGATGATCTCAACCGGGGTCGACAACTCCTCCATAAATTCGCGTTTCAGGCAGTCGATCGTCCCCTCGCCGAATTTCAGCCCACCCCCGGGGAATTTCGTCATATAAATTCCAAGCCTGAATTCATCGGTCACAAGGACAGTTCCGTCATCAACAAGCAAACCATAGACCCGGATATTGAATTGATTTATCTCCATTGGATAATTTTAAAAACAATACAGATTGAATAACTGATCATTAACCTTTCCATGACGGCAATCTAACCAATAACCTGGATGGCATCGTCACCGACCATGGGTTGCAGCCTGAATTTCAACAGCAGGTTCACGATGGTTGCAACATCCTTCTGGCAGTAAGCGACGATACGCGGGAGATCGTGTTCCTGCCAGTACACCCGGGCCACGTCGCTGCCTTTTATATCATCCTTTGGTGTTGGAATGCCAAAGACTGAGGCAAGCAATTCAAGTGAAGTATAGTTCTTGTAGTCACCGAATTTCCAAAGCTCCATTGTGTCGAGGTGGTTGACCTCCCAGGGCTTTTTCCCTGAAAGGTCGAGTATGGCGGGTACCTCCAGTCCGTTTATCAGCATTCGCCGTATTAAGTAAGGATAATCGAATTCCCGGCCATTGTGTGCGCAAAGGAAGGATATGTTTTTCTCTTTTGCCTTGTTCAGCATGGCACAGAAGCTGAAAAGCAACTCACGTTCATCGTTGCCGTAAAATGATTTCAGCCAGAGCGAACCATTTCTCAGGATCCCTGTGGAGATACAAACGATTTTACCGAATTCGGCATAAATACCTGCACGAGTATAGAGTTCGTCAGGCTTTAATGGGATTTCCGCCGCGAATTTTTCGATCCTGGCCAGCTGAACCGCTTTCTTTTCCCATAGATCTGCAAAAATCAGAGGAAGCTGATCATACGAAGAATACTGGGGAACCGTTTCGATGTCCAAAAATAGGATACTGTCGAGGCTGTACTGTTCAAGCATGAATGTTAATTTGATATAAAACAAGGATGAACAAAAATGCAAAATATTCTGGAGCTTAATCCCTTAAATGGGAAAAGGTGCAGCCAATGTTGATAACTTTCGATTGTCAGGAGGATGTTAACAATTAATAGCGGCGAACCATTTTAAGATGAAGCCGGGATAAAAAAAATGCGGCTGTCCCGGTATATTCGGAACGGCCGCATGTATCCCCGGTTCAGGGAGTTTATCTTTCCCTGTGCAGGAATGGTTTAGGGCGGGAATCAAAGATGACCTGTTGCCTGGGGGTCAGAAGGTTTCGTAATTCCTGGTCATGCCGGATTACCTCTTTGAGGATTGTTGTTTCGGTTTTTCCAAGATCTTCTGCTACCTGGTCAGCAGCTTTGCCATCGAAGGGTGAAGTTGTGAGGATTGTTTGCAGGTGTGCTTTTTTCTCCCGGATCAGGTTTTGCAGGGGGGTGATGGCCCTCATATGGTCAATATCGGCCTGGCTGATTTTGTCCTGTTGTTCGTTCGTAAGTCCCGGCAGGTCAAGTTGCGGTTGAGCAGGGGCACCCGGGATTTCCATCAAGGAGGCTGAAGGGGGGGCAGGAGGTTGGGGAGGTGCCGGGGGTGCCTGCATGTGCATCATCCTGCCGGGATGATCCGGCCTGTTTGGTGTCTGTGAAAAGAGCATCGACGACATCGTTATGAACAGGATGGTCAGGATGAGTCCTTTTGAGATATTGTTTTCTGTTTTCATGGCTTATGGTTTTTTGAGTAGGATTTACATTAAGGTTATTCTTTTGTGAAACATCATCTGTCGGCCGGCGGAGGCGGTGGAGGCGGAGACAAGGGGGCCGGCGGGGGCATGGCCCGTTCGAGTGCCTGCCTGAAAACCCGGTGGAATTTTTCCTGTTGTCCGGTTGAGAGAAGTTTACGGAGCCGGCTGAAATGGTCAAAAGTGAGCAAATCAATCTCTCTTTTCAGATCTGCAATGGAGTCGGCAAGTATCCTGACGGCTGATGTATCGGGAACCGGAAGAAAAAGTGCACCGAAAAAACGGTCGTGCAGTTTCCGGTCCTTTTCCTGGATTATCATCAATTTTCCATGGTGCTCCTCACGCAATTTCCCGAACTCGTCCTGCTGTGCCGTTGACAGTCCGAGTTCACGGACCAGGAACCCGGCTGCCTGTCCTTGCAACTGAACCGGCTCCTTTGGTGGGCCAAGCCACAAAAGGGCGAGCGTGCCCAGGTTGAGCACAACCAGGATGGCAATCACGACTTTGTAAAATGAATTTTTTGTCATCTGATCAGAGTTTAATGGGGCCCAGGTATGAAAGATAATCACTTGCCAAAGCTTCAGGAACCTTTGAAGACCGGTTGGTTGTTTTTTGGTAATTCAGTGTAACCATTACGTTTAAGGTTACCAGGAGTGCGAGGCCTGCAGCGACGGACCAATAGGTGATCTGTTTAAACGAAGTTGACTTGTTTTGCGGCAACGCAATTCCCGGCTGAATTTTGCGGAACAGGTCAGGATCGGCTTTTGCCCGCCGGATCCCATCCAGCGAATTCAAGGTTTCATCGATCCATGTTTCTTTGGTATTCATGTCAGTTTGATGTTTTTGTGAAAAAAATCCTGCGATTATCTCTCGTTTTTTTCATAATACTCCGATAAAAGTTCCCTGAGTCTCCTGCGGGCTCTTACAATCAGCGATTCGACAGAGGAGACGGAGCTTTCCATGATCCCGGCGATTTCGTTGTGGGAAAGTCCTTCAACCTTGTGAAGGATGAAGGCCGTTTGCTGGTTCAGGGGGAGTTTGGAGATGGCCCGGAACAGGATGGCGGATCTCTCTTTGTTTTCGAGCATGATGCCCGGATGATAGAATGCAGGGTCGCCCGGCAGGTTCACCTGGTCCTCCCTGCCAAAAAGGCTGACGATTATCCCTGAGCGCTTCAGGCGCCGGCCTTTCCTGATATGTTCTAGTGCTTTTTGAACCGTGATGCGATACATCCAGGTGGAGATGGTGCAATCGCCCCTGAATGCTGCCACCGACCTGAAAACCTCGATAAAGACCTCCTGGGTGACATCCTCGGCATTTTCGCTGTGCTGAAGTAACCCCAGGGCCGTATTGAAAATCCTGTCGCGGTACTGTTCAACCAGTTCCCGGTAGGTTTGTTCATCCCCCTCCCTGAGTTTCGCTATTACCGGTGATAGGCCCATTCCCTTTTTATGTTGTGAGATGTTTTCTGAGTGGAAATCCTGCGCGTGAAGGTTCGGTTTATCTTATCTTTCCGTCCATGTGGCACGCAGGATATGCCTTTTTCCCGGAGGTCCCGGCAGCTTTTCGGTCTGGAATCCGGCCGACCGGAATGCCCTGACGACAATTCCCTTGACCGAATAGGTCACCAGGATTCCCCCCGGGATCATTCCCAGGCCCAGGGTGCGAAAGATTTGCTCAGTCCACAATTCCGGTTGGGCATCCGGCCCGAAGGCATCGAAAAATACAAGGTGAAACCGGTTCGCCGGAGGCTGGTATTCCTGCAGTTTTTCCCTGATTTTATGAAGGGTAAAGTGCGGGGAGATCTCCACAGGAGAGTTCCAGTCCGCAAGGTGGAGTTTTCCGAAGATCGCGCCTTCATCGCCTTGAGTGACCATGCGATCGTAATTAAGACGATCGGTTAATCCCCTGTCCAATGGAAAGGGCTCAATGGCCGTGTAATCGACCCTGAGCCCCTGTTTCCCCGAGAGCATGCATGCAAGAAGGGCATTCAGTCCGGTTCCGAATCCGATCTCAAGGATGTTGAGGGGTTTAGTTAAACCACCACCGGCCTCCCGGAATTTATCAATAGCGGTGATGAGCCCTGTGCTTATAAAAATATATTCAGATTCCTGCAAAGCTCCAAAGGTGGAATGGTAATGCTGGTTCAGATCTTCACGGAATACCGTATCCGAACCATCCGCGGTTTTAATAACCTCCAATACCATCTTCCTGGTTTTCCAATCTTCGAATTCCGTTTATTTCAGCTAAAAGCCTGTTTACAAAAGACATCCATGACTGCTCAATAATTCCCTATTTTGCCATTTCGCTACCTCGCTACCTCGCTACCTCGCTACCTGATATTACCAAATCCTCGGGTATTTATTCGGATTGTATTCATGCATCATCTCATAAACCTTTTCGAAGACATCTTCAGCATTGGGGTTTGAGAAGTAGTCACCGTCGTTTGTATAGGCCGGGCGGTGGTCGTTGGCTGTAAGGGTGCGCGGCTCCGCATCGAGAAAGCGGTACCCGCCCTGTTCTTCCATCACCTTTTGCATCATGAATGCAGTGGCTCCGCCGCTTCCGTCTTCGTCGAAGAAGAGGATCTTGTTGGTTTTCTTAAGGGATTTCAGGATTTCGTGGTTGATATCAAACGGAAGGAGTGTCTGCACATCGATGAGCTCGACAGATATGCCGAACTCAGCAATCTGGGGAAGCGCCTCCTGGGCAATCTTTACGCATGATCCGTAGGTGACGATTGTAATATCGGAGCCCTCCTGCAGGATGTCCGGAACCCCAAGGGGAATGCGGTAATACCCAATGTTTTCGGGCATCTGTTCCTTGAGGCGGTAGCCGTTGAGCGGTTCAATCACCAGGCCGGCATCATCGGAGGCCATCATGGTGTTATAGAAACCGGCAGCCTGGGTCATGTTGCGGGGAACCATCACATAGATACCCCGGATGGAGTTGATGACCATGCTCAGGGGGGATCCGGAGTGCCATATTCCAACGAGACGGTGCCCGCGGGTGCTGATGATAAGCGGAGCCTTCTGACCGCCAACGGTGCGGTATTGCGTCGTGGCCAGGTCGTCGCTCATCACCTGCAATCCGTAAAGCAGGTAGTCGAAATACTGGATTTCAGCAATCGGCCTCAGACCGCGGAGGGCCATGCCCAGTCCCTGCCCGATAATCGTGGCTTCACGGATACCGGTGTCGGAGACCCTGGTTTCTCCGTACTTTGCCTGCATTCCTTCAAGGGTTTGATTGACTCCGCCGATTTTACCTACATCTTCTCCGAAAATCAGCGCCAGCGGGTTGTTTTTAAAGAGGATGTCGTAATTTGCGTTGAGCACCTCACGCCCCGTTACAACCGGAGACTTCTCGTTATATACTGCCGGGATTCCCTGCACCTTCAGTGCACCCTGCTCCGACTGGCTGTAAAGATGAGAACTGTAGCGCGCCTCGTTGAGTTTCCGCTGCTCGGCCATCCAGATATCAAGGTCGGCCTTCATGGGTTTCTTCATGCTGCAGGAGGTGCATACATCCCGCATGATCTTTTTGGCAGCGGAGATAATGTCTTTCCTGATAGGCTCGGCAATAGCTTCGAGATCGGCTACGATTTTGTCGATACGGGCCTGTTTCTTGCAGGGGCAATGTGTGGTTTTGACAACACTCACCAGGTGTTCGCGCTCAGCTTTGAACGGGGAGAGGAAAGCTTTCCACCCCTTGTCGCGGGCTGCTTTGGCAGTTGTTACCGCTTCGGATTCGATGGCGTCAAGTTCTTCGGGAGTTGCAATTTTTTCTGCAAGGATCCAGGTGCGCATCCTCGGGATGCAATCGTGATCCCGTTCCCAGGCAAGACGCTCGACCGATTTGTAACGTTCATGGGAACCTGATGTTGAATGACCCTGGGGCT
>JBAXFZ010000162.1:0-8802 GCA_037139685.1 Bacteroidota bacterium | reverse complement strand
AAGGCGCAGGACAGGATTGTTTTGAATAATTATCCCGACGACTGGCAGCAATACGACAACACGAGGGCCACCCTGGTCATGCCTAACATGACGATCGTTGAAACCGAGTCGGCCATGCACGAAATCTGGCTTAGTTTGTACAACAAGGAGACCATGCGCCGCAAAATGTTCAGAACCCTCTGGAATACGAAAAGTTTCATGACGGCCTACTGGTCCTATGCCAGCAACCATAATTACGGCCGTATGTTTTTTGAGAACATTTCGGACGACCACATCAACGGCGTGGATTCAAAATTTGATTGGAAGAACCGCAAGCGGAGCCTTTACCTGAAAGTTACCGATAAGGTGATCTGGCTGATCTACCTCCTTTCGTGGAAGAAAATGATTAAACGGCTTTCTTAACGGCGTTGTTTCTCCGCCTTTTATCACTGAAAATTTTCCTGAAATCGCGGATAAAATAAAAATCGCTTTTCCGTACACGCAGGATATCGGATAAAGGCATGCCGATCAGCCTCGAGTAGACGATGATAAAGGCGACCGATCCGATTCCGTAGCTGATGTTGGTGGCCCAGGCGGCTCCGATTCCGCCGTATCGGGGAATGAGGAAGAGGTTGGCGATGAAATTTATTACAAGCGCCGGCAAAAATGTATAGATGGCAATCTGGGGCTTCCCCATGCCGGTCAGGCGGCTGTTCAGGATCCGGAAGCCGATCAGCAGCAGGATGCCGGGCAGTACGACCTGGATGAGCCTGGCGCTGTGGGTGAATTCTTTTCCGAAGATCAGCGGGATCAGCGGCGGGGCAACAAGGAATATCACAATCCCTGCGGCCAGTCCGATCATAAGCGAAACCCTGAAGATTGATGCAACCGTGCGGTGAACCTGCCTGTCGTCGTTGGAGTTGGCACTCCGGCTGAGGATGATGGTTTCGATGGCCATTGGGACATGCCACAGCTGCTCGGCAACCTGCATGGCCAGCGAATAAAAGCCGACCTCCTCCAGGGTCGACAGCTTCTTCAGCATCAGGATGTCAAGCCTGTAGTTGAGCTGCATGATAAAGACCGCAATAGCATTCACCAAACCCAGCTTGATCATGCTTTTCATGATGCCTTCGTGGTATTTCCAGGTGATGCTGTAGCCGAACTGGAAAATAATAACCCGGTAGGTTATTAAAAACATCACCAGGTTGGCCAGGGCAATGGCCAGGAAGGCCCCCATTACCGACATCTTAAATACCCAGACGAAGAGAATGGTAAGCAGCAGGGTCATGATCGTCGGGCCGGCGTTTATAATACTGGCCCGCCTTATATCCTCCTTGCCCAGGAATACACCTCCGGCAAATACATTCGTCAGCAGAAGGGGGATTGTCAGAAGGACAAGCACGATGATCAGCGGGTCGAAGGGCTGGCTGGAAGAGAAAAAATAGACAAACCCGCAGATAAAGATGCTCAGCATGCTGGTCCACAGCAGCAGCAGCACCAGTGCGGAAATAATATGGTCTTCGGGCAGGAGCTTGTTGCCGATATGGTAAATGGTGCTCCTGCGGATGCCCAGTTGCGTGAATCCAATCACCATGATCGGCACCACGATGATGGCTGAATAGAGGCCAAATCCCGCGGCACCAAGCAGGCGCGTCAGGATAACCCCAATGGCCAGGTTGCAGAAGGTTACCATAAGGTTGCTTCCCAGCAGGCTGAGGATATCACGCAGGTAGGTTCTTTTCGCCAAACGTCGGGTAATAAAAAATGCATTAAATTCGCAGGCAAAATTAGTTTATTAATTTAACCGGCATTTCACAATTTCACAATTTCGCTATTTCGCCATTTCGCCATTTTATGACTATTCCCTTCAACAAGCCCTTCATCCCCTGGTTCTCCTTCACCTACCTGTTCCAGGGAGCACTCTCCGGGACAATCGGGGGCAACGGAAGATATACAAAGAGATGTCATGCCTTTTTTGAGAAGCGCTTTGGCTTTAAAAAGGTGCTGCTGACAACATCGTGCACCGATGCCCTTGAAATGACCGCCCTCTTGTGCAGGATTGAACCGGGCGACGAGGTGATCATGCCATCGTTCACCTTCATGTCGACTGCGAATGCCTTTTTACTAAGGGGGGCAAAGGTGATCTTTGCCGATACCCTGCCGGATGTGCCGAACATCGACCCGGAAGAAATTGAAAAGCTGATCACGCCAAGAACGAAGGCCATTGTGGTGGTGCACTACAGCGGACTGGCATGCGACATGGACCGCATCATGGAAATCGCCACCCGCAACGGGTTGTTCGTGGTTGAAGATGCAGCCCACGCCATCGATTCATATCACCGCGGAAGGCCACTCGGGTCGATTGGACATTTCGGAACCTTTTCCTTCCATGAGACCAAGAACATCATCTCGGGCGAAGGCGGGCTGCTCATCGTAAATGACCCCGGTTTGGTCAGGAGGTCGGAAATCATTTGGGAAAAGGGGACCAACCGTGCAGCATTTTTCAGGGGTGAGGTTGATAAATACGGCTGGGTGGATATAGGATCCTCGTACCTTCCGTCAGATGCAGTCGCCGCATTTTTATATACACAGATCATCCGTTTTGACAGGATCCAGTCGGCCAGGAAAAAAGTTTGGTGGAATTATTACAGTCTGCTGAAACCGTTTGAGGAAAAGGGATTCCTGAAATGCCCGGTAATCCCCGATTTTGCAACTGTAAACGGCAATATTTTCTTCATCACCCTCAACACCCCCCAAACAAGGGATGAACTGATGGCATTCCTGAAAACGAAGGGAATCACGGCACTCTTTCATTACCTGCCGCTCCATTCCAGCTCATACTTTGCAGATAAACACGACGGCCGCCCGCTTCCCAACACCGACCGCTTCTCCTCAACAATCCTCCGGCTGCCATTCTACAATTCGCTTACCAAAAGACAGGTAAAATGTATTACAGGCAGGATCAATGAATTTTTCAACCGGGGGTAGCTCCAAAAGAAAAAGCCGGGAACCAGCCCGGCTTTTGTTTTGAAAAAAGGGAGTTTTCAATTTGGTTTAAGATCAGAACGATTGTCATCTGTCATGTTCAAAGTAGTATGACGGAGTATTGGCAGAGTTACGAGTAGTGTGAATCGGCTGAATAAGTTGCGCAGACGGAAAAACCTGAAAACTCCCCTGTGCAATCAAAATGTCAGGAGCAAATGTAATTGTTATTTCAATAACAAATGAAAAATTTAGACCAGCTGTCATAATTTGCCGACAAACAGGCCGGATTACCCGATGATAGGGTGTGTAAGGGTGGCAACCACCCATACCCTGTCTGCGGATTTTCGCAATTTCGCTACCTCGCTACTTCGCTACCTCGCTACTTCGCTACCTCGCTACCTCGCTACCTGCCTTTCCACTCCGGCAGCCTCCCCGGCGTAACCGGTGCGCCCAGGCTCTCCATCTCCTTTTCCAGCTGCGGTATGTCGGTCTCACCGATTCGTTTTACCTGGTCGTACACAGGAGGAAATTCGGCCTCCAGGATTGCATAGGCATCTTTCTGGTTTTGTGATGGTTCACTGGTCGATGACCAGCTTATCCAGCTTAATTTTCCAAGCCTCGAATTCAGCGGAACCGGTGCGGGCGGATTTTCCTCCTCGCTGGGTTTGGCCGTATTCCTGTTGAATTTTATATTGATGATTTCGTCAAGCTGCAACTGGACTCTGCGTGCTTTCTTTATCAGGTCGGGACTTGCCGCCGGTGTGCTGTTCAGTGCTTGGAGAATACTGGAGACCCGTTTATACAAAGATTCCGTGTAATTTTCGGTTCCCTGCATCACACGCGTGATTTCAGCTATTTTTTTGTGAAACTCGACCATCGCACTGCGATTGGAAGCCGGCAGGGTTGTATTATTCAGGATCACGGCATTGAATTCAACCGGTCCGGCCAGGGGTTTCGTCTCTCCGCCGGCAGTAAGTGTCATGCTGACGTTGTACTTCCCCGGCATGGCCAGCACACCGCTGCCATTGTCGCCCAGGGGATCGAATTTGTCTGTTTCAACCACCCGGGTCGACTGGTACCTCAGGTCCCAGTTGATCCTGTTAATCCCCTTCGAAGGGCTTTTGCGGATGATCCGCACGGGCGAACCAGTGGCATCGGTAACGGTAAAGGTGAGAAAGGGCTCGGTTTCAAGCTTTTCGGCACGGAGATCGGCCTCGGTGGGCTGGGGAATACGTTCTCCCTTCTTGAATAATTCCGCTTCTTTCTCCTTTCGAAGATCCTTTTTGGTTTTGGGAACCTCCTTGATGTAATAGGAAAACACGGCGCCGAAATCGGGGTTCTTCGCTACAAATACGGTCGACCCCTGCGATCCCTTCGAATTGGTCGGAAGGTACATCAGGGCATCCTTGACCGGGAAGAGGTAACCCGCCTGGTCAAGGTTCTCCTTTTTCAGGTTTCTCAGGGGGGTGAAATCATCAAGGATATAAAACCCGCGGCCGAAGGTGGCGATCACCAGGTCATTTTCCCGTTTCTGGATGGCAATGTCCTTCACGCACACCGAGGGTAACCCGGCTTTCAGCTGAATCCAGTTCTTCCCGCCGTCGATGGTGAAAAAACATCCGAATTCGGTCCCGGCAAAGAGCAGGTCGGGGTTGACAAAATCCTGCATGATGCTGTGAACTGTGCCGTTCTCAGGAAGGTTCCCGGCAATGCTGACCCAGCTCTTTCCCTTGTCGGTACTCTTAAGCAGGTATGGTTTGAAATCATCGCGGAGGATGTTGTCGAAGGAGGCAAACACCACATTCTCATCAAACCGGGAGGCGAAAATATCGCTTACATAGGTATTTTCGGGGATCCCCGGGAATTTGTCGATCCTGCTCCATGTTTTGGCATCCTCCGAAACCTGGATAAGGCCGTCGTCGGTCCCGGCAAACAGCAGGTTTTCCTTCACGGGTGATTCATCAAAGGAGATGATCGTACCGTATAACGAGGTGGAGACATCTTTCTGTACGGCGTCGATCGACCAGAATTTGCCCATCACGGGCCAGGTGTTGCGGTCGATTTTGGCGGTGAGGTCCTCGCTGATCACCTGCCAGCTGTTGCCCCGGTCATCGCTGCGGAAAACCTTGTTCGCAGTGGTGTAGAGACGAGTGGGGGAGTGTGGGCTGATGATCAGCGGGGTGTTCCAGTTCCACTGGTAGCTGTCTTCGCCTTTACGCGGTTCGGGCCTGATATCGACGGCCTCCTGGCTTTTGCGGTCGTAGCGGACCATGCCTCCGTATTGGGATTCGGCATAAACGATATTGGGATTAACCGGGTCGATCTGTGACCAGAAACCATCGCCGCCATTGGTATTGAACCAGTCGTCGGTGAGAACCCCGGCACCCGATGTGGAGCGCGACGGACCGCCCATGCTGTTGTTGTCCTGGGTTCCCCCGTATACATAGTAAAAAGGCAGGGTATTGTCGACCTGGACACGGTAAAACTGGACGACCGGCAGGTTTGACTTGAAGATGAACTCTTTGCCGCCGTCGAAGGTCTCGTAGGCCCCGCCGTCGCTTCCGATGAAAAAATGTTTGGTGTTGTCGGGATCGATCCACATGGCATGGTCGTCCACATGACGTTTGTTGTTGCCGACCGGCTTCCAGGTTTTGCCCCCGTCTTCGGTCACCTGCGAAACGGTTTCAACTGAATATACTTTGTTTACATCTTTGGGGTCGCAATAAATTTCGTTGTAATACTGTCCCTGGGCCGAGTGTTCGCTCATCTTCTGCCAGGAGGCGCCACGGTCGCCGCTGCGGTAGAAACCCTTGGCATCCGGGGTTGATTCGATGATGGCATACACGACATCGGGGTTTACCGGTGAAATAGCCAGCCCGATCCCGCCCATATCGGAGCCGGGAAGCCCTGATGTAAGTTTGTCCCACGATTCCCCGCCGTTGGCCGACTTGTAGATGGCCGTTTCGGGTCCTCCCCCGATCTTGGTGAAGACATGCCTGCGGCGTTGTTCGGAGGAAGCATAGAGCACATCCGGGTTTCGCGGATCCAGGATCACGTTGTTCACCCCGGTGTTTTCACTGATTTCAAGGATCTTTTTCCAGTTTTTCCCGCCATCGGTGGTTTTGTAGAGTCCGCGGTCGCCGCCGGGCCCCCATACCGACCCCTCCGCAGCCACATACACCACATCCGAATTCCGCGGATCAACAAGGATCATCCCGATCTGGCGGGAATCCTTCAACCCCATGTTTTTCCAGCTCTTCCCGCAGTCGGAACTTTTATAAACGCCATTCCCGTAACCAAGCGAGCGCTGGTGGTTATTCTCCCCGGTACCAACCCATACAACGTTTGTGTTGCCCGGATCTATCACGATGCAACCGATTGAATAGGTCCCGTTGTTGTCAAACACAGGATCAAAGGTGGTCCCGTTGTTCACGGTTTTCCATACATGGCCCGAGGCGGCTGCCACGAACCATTCGCTGTGGTTTTTTGGATTCACGGCAAAATCGGCGATGCGGCCCGAACAAAAAGCGGGACCGATGCTCCTGAATTTCAACCCGCTTACAAGGCCTGAATTATAGACCGAGTCGCCCTTTGGCTTCTCCTTATCTTTTGTTTTGCTTTTTCCCTGCTCTTTGGCCTGGTCTTTCCCCTTTTCCTGTTTCGCCTTTTCAGACTCCTTTGCCTTCTCTTTCCCTGCCGGCATTGATTTTTCCGTGTCACCGCCGGCCGGTTTTTCTTTGACCGCGGCGCCGGGTGCGCCGGTTTTTGCAGCCTCTGCAGGTTTTTTATCCGTTTTTTTATCCGGCTGGCCTGATGCGGCAAGGCTCATGATAAGCGCTGCAGTGAGCAGCCATGCTGAAAATCGTGACAGTTTCATGGTTGAGAATTTAAAAGTAAACTGATTGATTCGACATTTGGAGAAATAATCCCCTTTTCGGTGATAATTCCCGTGATATATTTTGCCGGCGTGACATCAAATGAGGGGTTGAAGGCGGAGGAGCCGGGGGAACAGACCAGGATCCTCTCATGGCGGCCATCAGCGGTGATGCCATCCTGGTAAAGCACCTCGTCTTCGCTTCTTAATTCGATGGGTATGTTCCTGCCATCTTCACAGGCAAAGTCAAAAGTGGAGGTGGGGGCCGCCACATAAAATGGGACACCGAACTCCTTTGCGGCAACCGCCTTCTCGAGCGTGCCGATCTTGTTGGCCACATCGCCGTTGGCCGCGATGCGGTCGGCACCAACGATCATCATGTCTATTTTGCCAAGCGACATCAGGTAGGCACCGGCATTGTCGGGAATGATGGTGTGGGGAACGCCGGCCTGGCTGAGCTCCCAGGCCGTAAGACGGGCGCCCTGGCTCCTGGGCCTGGTCTCGTCGGCATAGACGAAAATTTTCTTTCCCTGCCCATGCGCATGGTATATGGGCGACAGGGCAGTGCCGAAGTCAACAAAGGCAAGCCACCCGGCATTGCAGTGGGTTTCAATGTTCATCCCGTCGCGGATGAGGGTATTGCCGAATTCACCGATCCTGAGAGAATCCTCGGCATCCCGGTCGGCTATGCGCTGTGCCTCGGTCGTGGCCGACCGGGGTGAATCAAGCGCGGCATTATAGACCTTTTCAACAGCATAAAACAGATTGCGTGCCGTGGGGCGGGTCGATTCGATTTCAAGCCTTGCCTTGCTGATATATGAGAGGAATTCACCGGCAGGGGCCTCCAGCGCCGCCTGCGCCATGGCAAAACCGGCGATGGCGCCGATAGCCCCGGCACCCCGTACCATCATCGTGCGAATGGCCTCGCAGCTGCTTTTACAGCTATTCGACTCATGAATGGCGAATCTGAAAGGCAACAGGTTCTGCTCAATGAAAAAAACCGACCCTTCTTCCATCCATACGGTCCGGTAATCAATTCCATTTACCTGCATAAAAATCGGGTGGAGATTGTTGTTAAAGCCATCGGAGGGTTGAAACCCTATCCAGTTACCCGGCTGTGAAAATACGAAATCAGGCCATTCTTCAACCCCGTAAATTGTAATCTGCTAAAGTATTTTCCACCCGAGGCTGATCACCCAGACGTTGTTCTTGGAATCAAACTTATAATTCTTAACCTCGGAAACCAATTGATTCAAACCAACCTGGTATCGGACATCCAGTGTGAACATCAGCACGTCAACCCCGGCACCGGCCTGGAGCGACCAGTTCACCGACTTGAAGTCACCTTTCGACAGTGGACCAATTGCGTTGTTCAGGCCACCGTCGGTAACGCTTTTATTTACAACGAAAGATGCCATCGGCCCGGCAAGAATGCGCAGGTTGACCACCTTGGCATTGATTATTTTGAAGCCCAGTAAAACCGGCACATCCATCGATCCGATCGTAACAGTCTGTTTCCATGGATTTTTTACAGAATCGCTGCTGAAAACACCGCCCTGTGTCGTATAATACAGTTCAGGCTGCAGGTAAACTTTTTTCCCGATACGTGCAAAGGCGCCGAACTGGAATCCTGATCTGAAATCCGATGAGACATTTTGAAGCCCAGTAGAGAGTTTGGATGCGTTGTACCCGACTTTAATTCCCAGGTTGAACTGCCCGAACATGGTTTCAGCGGAGAAAAGAGCCGGCAGGATGACCAGCAGCATGATGATTATCTTTTTCATAATTTTTCTGTTTTTGAATAACCCTTCAAAATTAAAATTAAAATTCAAGAATCGCGAATATTTGTTTACGCTGGAAGTCACGGGCAAAATGCAAAGTGCAAAATGCAAAGTGCAAAGTGCAAAATGCAAAATTAAAATGAAAATGAAAATGAAAATGGATATTAACTGATACGGTCAAAT
>JBAXFZ010000161.1:0-8805 GCA_037139685.1 Bacteroidota bacterium | reverse complement strand
TAACGATCGATGTATTTGTTAGAAAGCGGCTTGTAAAACCCAACCGGTTTGTGTGCCATCTGGGTTCCCGCTGCGATCCCGGCCCATTCCCAGTTCCCGTAATGACCGGCAACCACAATGACCTGCTGCCCCCTCCTGTACATTTCATCCAGGAATTCAGTGTTCCTGAATTGGTACCTCCTGACGACCTCCCTTTCGGTCATGGTGAAGGCTTTAAGACTCTCAATCAGCATGTCGGCCAGGTGATGATAAAATGCCTTGGCAATCCTTAGTATTTCCTCCTCAGATTTGCCGGGGAATGAATTCCGCAGATTCTCGAACACAACCTTTTTCCGGTAGCCTGCAACATAGTAAACAAGGTAGAAAATGAGATCAGCAAAGCCGAAAAGCAGGCGGAACGGAATAAAGCGGAACAAAAGGATGAAGGTGCGGAATAACAGGTAAATTACGAAGTCCATAAGGTAAATTTGATAACCACTGAATGTCAATTTGCGTGCAAAGATAACGACCTGTTTGCCAGAATACCTTAATTTTGCGATAAATTATACAAAATGGTTATCATCAAACGGCACAGCACTGATCCCTATTTCAACCTTGCAACTGAAGAGTACGTGTTGAAGAATTTCGAAGAAGATTCGTTCATGCTTTGGCGCAATGCCCCGTGTATCATCGTCGGAAAACATCAGAACACACTCGCTGAGATCAATGTTGAGCATGTCAAACAAAACAACATACCGGTTGTCAGAAGGCTAAGTGGCGGAGGTGCTGTATTTCACGACCTGGGAAACCTGAATTTCACCTTTATCAGGCATGGCAAAGAGGAGACCCTGATAGATTTCAGGAAATATACCGAACCCATCCTGGAGGTATTGCTGAAAATGGGCATCCATGCCCGTTTTGAAGGACGCAACGACCTCACCATCGAAGGGATGAAATTCTCCGGCAATGCCGAACACATCTGGAGAAACAGGGTACTGCACCACGGCACCCTCCTGTTCTCATCACATATGCCTGACCTGGCAGCTGCGCTCAATGCCGATCCCCTGAAATTCAGGGACAAGGCCGTTAAATCGGTACGGAGCCGCGTGACCAACATCAGCGAACATCTGCGCGAGCCTATCGATGTCCTGCAATTTGCGTCGCTCATCGAGAACCATATCATCGAAAAATACCCGGATGCCAGGATGATCGGGCTTAGCGGGGAGGACCATGAAAAAATAGACGGGCTGGTCAGGGAAAAATACAATACCTGGGAATGGAATTTCGGCTATTCTCCAAACTATAATTTTAAAAAGATTATACGAACCGAAAAAAGCGGCACCATCGAATTTGACCTGGACGTTCAGAACGGTACAATCAGGCATATTAAAATTTTCGGCGATTATTTCAACAAGTTTGAAACAGAGGAGATCGAAACCGCCCTTACAGGAACAGTCCACCAGCCAGATGCAATCAGGAAGGCCCTGTTGCCATTCGACATCGACAACTATTTTGCCGGGATTTCGGAAGGTGAACTGATGGAGGGGCTTTTTTAATCGCCTTCATCATTACCCTGCTTTTTTCAGCCCCGATTTGAGCCAGATAAAACCAATTATTCCTGCAACAAGAGAGGCTGCAAGAACAGCAAATTTAGAATTGTTGACAAGCGTGGCGTCGTCAAATGCCAGCATCGTAATGAAAATCGACATGGTAAAACCGATGCCAGCCAGGAACCCTGCTCCCAGGATGTTTTTCCATTTCAGGTCATTCGGCAGGACACAAAGCCCCAAACCTGCGCCAACAAAGGAAAACAGGAAGATTCCCAGCGGTTTTCCCAGGATCAGGCCTGCCAGGATTCCCAGGCTGCCGGCATGACCCAGGCTGCTTTGCCAGCCGCTTCCCAGTACGATCCCTGTATTTGCCAGTGCAAACAGAGGTAAAATGATAAATGCCACCGGTTTATGAAGAAAATGCTGCAACCTCGATGATGGGGATTGTTCGCCTCCCCCGTCAAACGGGATCGTAAAGGCAAGCATCACCCCAGTAATTGTTGAATGAATTCCTGAATGCAGCATGAAATACCACATGACAACTCCCCCGGTCAAGTACGGGACAAGGTTTTTGACCCTAAACCTGTTTAAGAGGATCAGTCCTCCAAAGATGGCAAAGGCGGCAGCAAGATTGTAGAAATCCAACGAACTGGTATAGAAAATGGCGATGATCAGTATGGCTCCCAGGTCGTCAATAACGGCCAGTGCTGTCAGAAACACCTTTAAAGATGCAGGAACCCGGCTGCCGAGGATCGCTAAAATTCCTACTGCAAAGGCAATGTCGGTAGCCATCGGGATCCCCGCCCCTGATTGCGTTGCAGTACCGAAATTGAAGGCAAGGTAGATTGCAGCGGGGACTATCATTCCTCCAACGGCCCCGATTACGGGCAATGAGGCACTTTTAAGATCAGATAACTCACCGATGTAAATTTCCCGTTCAAGTTCCAGTCCGATCAGCAGGAAAAAGACAGCCATCAGGGCATCATTGATCCAATATTCCAGCGTGTGGCCGGCCAGGCCGGTATGCCAGAGATGCAGGTAGGGAGCCTGGAAGACAGAATTGGCCAGCAAAAGGGAACAACCAGTACAAAAGATCAGGACTAAGCCGCCTGTTTTCTCACTCGAAAAGAAGTCTTCAAAGAGCCTTGTCAATTTCATCTGCCGGCCTTGTATCTGATTACTTCGGCCTTTTCCAGCGTGATCAGTCCGCCCGACCTGGTTTTCTCAAACAGTTCCTCCACGATCAGGGTGAACATCCTGATTTTTTCTTCCGTATCAACAATCTCGATAACCAATGGCAGATCGGTTGAAATCTCAAACAATTTGGCAGTATGAACCTTGGAATTCGGACCAAAACCCATGATTCCCCGGGTGACGGTAGCCCCCGAAAGTCCCTGTTTCTTGGCCTCATAAACGATCACTTCGTAAAGCGGTTTTTGACCAACTTTGTCGGATTCGCCGATAAATATCCTCAACAACCTGGCATTCGGATTATTTTCCATGGTCAGAGCATTTTAATGATCATGATCCCGATAAAAGTTGCAACCAGCCCCAGGGCCACACTCGATAGAACATAGACGGAGGCATATCCGAGTTGTCCGTCGCGGAGCATGCCAACCGTTTCATTCGAAAATGCGGAGAATGTAGTAAACCCGCCAAGTATGCCTGTTGCGAGGAACAACCGCCATTCCTGGCTCATGTTGCCCCGGTCGTAAAAACCAAATACAATACCGATCAGGAAACAGCCCAGGATGTTGACGCCAAGGGTTCCGAGGGGAAAGGTGGATTCAACCCTCTCCTGTATCAATATCGAAATCAGGTAACGGGATATGCCACCGATAAAACTCCCCGCTCCTATTGCCAGAACCAGCTTCATTTAACGAACCGGTTTTGGCGTGTTGGATCCGGCGTCGAGCACATATTTCCAGGTACCGTCAGGTTGCTTTTTCCAGATACTGATGTAGTTTCCGTACAACGTGGTGTCCCTGGCCTTCAGGTAGAGTTCCCAATCCCCGAAGGTATAACCCAGGTCCTCTGAAGCGCCGATGCCGGCCGTGACGGGTTTCCATTTCAGGATCATTCCCGAATCGGGCCTGCCCATGCAGGCCTTGACCATAGCGTTCTTTCCCATGATAGGGAAATTGCCGTCCCTCACTTTCACGACACTGTCGCCTGCATAAAAGATGAATGCCGCGTTAAGCCCTTTTTCAACACTCATGCGGCTGAAAGCAATATCTGTTTCAATCATCGCTGATGGATCGCCTTTTTTTTCCCGGCAGCACGCGGACAGGATCAATACCGCCATCAGGGGCCAAAGTAGCTTCATATGATAATGTTTGGTTTCAGGCATGTTAAGAGAGCTGAATTTCAGAAAGTAACCACCTTTGCGTCGCTCACCAGGTATTCGGTAAACGGGGCTCCCATATATCTTATGGAAATTCCCATACCCAGCAGCTTTTCGGTGACGCAATAGGCATCGGTGCAGGCCTGGCAGGCCTCCACCGTGATATCGCTGTCAAGCACATCGGTCAGCTGGCGGTGAATATCGGGATCATTTGCCATCAAAATTGCAGAGGGCCCCCATATGATCAGGTTTATTTCGTCCCACCAGCCGTTTGCTTTTGCATTGACCAGGTATGGGAAGATCACCTTCATGGCAACCTCCTTCTCCCCTGTGGTCCATAAGACATGTAGTTTGGTCATATCTGCTGGCTATTTTAAACCACGGCGTTTCAGTAAAGGTTCAATGGAGGGATCCTGACCCCTGAATTTCCGGTACTGTACCATTCCTTCGTCATTTCCCGATTCTGCCAGACAATATTTCCTGAATTTTCCGGCAAGCTGCTTGTTGAAGATATCGCCTGAGGACTTGAACGCGTTGAATGCATCGGCATCAAGAACGGCTGCCCAGATATAAACATAGTACCCTGCAGCATACCCGCCATCAAAAATGTGTGAAAAATAGGTTGACCTGTATCGCGGCAGTATCTCCGGTATAAGGCCGATAGAGGCCATGGATTTAGATTCGAAAGATTCAACGTCAATCTCCTTTGATTCAGTAAGTCCGTGATAATCCATATCGAGGATGGAGGCGGCAAGATATTCAACAGTTTCGAATCCCTGGTTGAAGAGACCGCTTTTCTGGATCTTCTCGATGAGCTGGTCAGGAATTGCCTCCCCGGTTTTATAGTGTTTCGCATAAGCCTTAAGCACCTGGGGTTCACCAGCCCAGTTTTCGTTCACCTGCGAGGGCATTTCGACATAGTCCTGGGGAACATTCCCTGCTGTCCGGGTATATTTGCCCTCTGTAAAGAGGCCATGGAGGGCATGGCCGAATTCATGAAACAGGGTTGTCGATTCGTCCCAGCTGAGCAGGGCCGGCACATCACCCGTCGGTTTCGACGCATTGCAGGTAATTGATACTACCGGGTTCACCTTTTTACCATTTTCCCATCCTGCCGAACGGAAATCGGTACACCAGGCACCGCCACGTTTGCCGGCACGCGGGTAATAATCAAGGTACAATACACCCAGGTGGCTTCCGTCGGCCTCCTTCACCTCGTATGTTTCCACATCTTTCTGGAAAACCGGAAGATCTGTCCGCTTTGTGAACGTTATTCCATACAGTTTATTGGCAACCAGGAACATACCGTCACGAACGTTGCTCAGGCTGAGGTAGGGCTTCAGTTCATTTTCATCGAGGTTGTATTTTTCTTTATGGATGATTTCGGCATAATACCACCAATCCCATGGCTGAAGTTTAAATTTTCCACCCTCGCGATCGATGATCTTCTGCATCTCTGCTGCCTCCTGTTTGGCCACGGGAAGAGCTGCCGCCCATAATTTTGCAAGAAAAGCGTTTACGGTGGCAGGCGTTTTGGCCATATTGTCATCCACCACATAGGCTGCATAGCTGTCGAATCCCAGTAACCTGGCCTTTTCAACCCTAAGTTTCACCATTTTCACAATGGATGATTTGTTATCATTTTTGTTGCCGTTGTTACCCCTCATAAAATAGCCCCTGTAGATTTTTTCCCGCAGTTCACGGTTTTTGGCATACTGCAGGAAGGGAATCATGCTGGGTTTTGAAAGGGTAAAAACATATTTGCCCTGGAGCCCCTTTTCCTTTGCAGTTTCAGCAGCGCCATCGATCACCCCCTGGGGGAGCCCGTCAAGGTCTTTTTTATCTTCAATCACCAGTTTGAAATTATCGTTGGTTTCAGCCAGGAGATTTTCGCCGTAGGTGAGTGAAACAAGCGAAAGATCGGAATTCAGCTTTCGCAGCTGCTCCTTCTTATCCGCAGGAAGGTTCGCCCCCTGCCTTTCAAAATCCCTGAAGTATTTTTCCACTACCCTCACCTGCTGGCTGTCAAGCTTTAAATCATGGCGCTTCAGATATACAGCCTTGATTTTTGCAAATAATTTTTCATTCAGTGCAATATCATCATTATGCTTTGATATCAAAGGACTTAATTGCCTGGCAATCGATTGCATCTGCTTATTGGTCTCCGCTTCATTCAGGTTGTAAAAAACCTTGCTTACCCTGGTTAAAAGCTTCCCGGATTTATCGAAAGCAAGTATTGTATTGTCGAAATCAGGAGCTGCAGTGTTGTTTACGATTGAATCAATCTCGGCATTGTGCTGCCTGATCCCTTCAAGGAAGGCAGGCATATAGTGTGTCGTGTCGATCTTGTCAAAAGGCGGCACCTGGAACTGTGTCTGGTATTCCGACAGGAAGGGGTTTTCGGCCTTCTTTGCAGGCTTGCAACCGGTGAAATACAACATGGTCAATGCAGTCAACGTTAGTAAAAAAGTTTTCATGATAGCAGTTATTGTTTGGAGAAGGTTAAACAAAAGGGTTTACTGTACATCACGCGCCACGCGTCACGCGTCACGGGTTAAGGTTACATTTTCATTGCAAAGTTATTCGAAAGATTTTAAAATTAATATTTCTGCTGTAACCTTTTTGAGATTTAAGCATCTATTATTCCTGTACATCCGGTGAAACAATCATTTCAACCCAAACATTGAGCAAAATGTCGATTTTTTTTCTGAAACCGGATAAAAACCGCCAACTTTGATTTGAAATTTTATTCCATGATCAAAATCAAACAGATTCATAAATCATATGTAACCGGTCAGAACAGTTTACATGTACTGAAAGGGATTGACCTTGAAATTGCCGCCGGCGAAATGGTCTCCATTATGGGCGCTTCCGGTTCGGGAAAATCAACGCTTTTAAATATTCTCGGCATCCTGGATGATTATGATTCGGGCGAATACAGGCTTAACGGACTCCATATAAGCAATTTAAGCGAAAGGAAAGCCGCCCAGCTGAGAAACAGGATGGTTGGGTTTGTATTCCAGTCATTCAACCTGGTTTCCTTTAAAAATGCAATGGAAAATGTAGCCCTGCCATTGTACTACCAGAATATCCCCCGCAAGAAACGCAATCTGATAGCAATGGAATACCTTGACCGTATGGGGTTGAAGGAGTGGGCCCATCACCTGCCCAACGAATTGTCGGGCGGCCAGAAGCAACGGGTGGCAATTGCCCGTGCACTGATCGGCAATCCGAAGGTGATCCTTGCCGACGAACCAACCGGGGCCCTTGATTCCAAAACATCGCTTGAGGTGATGGATATCCTGCAGGAGATTAATGCTACTGGCATTACAGTGATCATTGTCACCCATGAACATGATATTGCATTACGCACGAAGAAGACCATCAGGATTACGGATGGGAATATTACAGAGATTGTTGAAAATAGCGGAATGGCGAATTAGCGAATTGCGAAGCAATCACGAACACCCGGAAAATATAAATATGATTGTGAGTAAATGGTGAAAGTTTTATGTTTGAGATAGATAAATGGCAGGAGATCTACAGTACTATCCGGAAAAACAAGCTCCGGACCTTCCTGACGGGCTTTAGTGTGGCCTGGGGGATCTTCATGCTCATTGTTCTGCTTGGTTCCGGCAATGGTCTGGAAAACGGCGTAAAGGAACAGTTTAAAGGCGGTGCTACCAATGGAGTCTGGATCAGCAGCGGCAGAACCAGCATCCAGTACAAGGGTTTAAAGATCGGGCGCCCCATCAGGTTTACAAACGAAGACTACAAATCAATCAAAACCACGGTGACCGGACCCGATCATATCTCCGCCCGGCTTTTCCTGGGTAATAACCTGGTTTCCTATAAAAACGAATATGGCTCCTTTTTTTTATCCCCCTGTCATCCCGATTACGGGTTTATCAAGGAGCTGAACATCATCCAGGGCCGGTTCCTGAACAACATTGATATTAATGAATTCAGGAAGGTGGCTGTGATCGGGGAAAAGGTCAAATCGGCCTTATTTAAAAGAGCCGACACCATTGCCATGGGCAAATACATAAAAATAAACGGGGTTCTTTTTAAAATTGTCGGCGTCTTCCGTGATTTCAGCCGCAACGATGATGAACAAAAAAGGATCTATATCCCGATTTCCACTGCCCAGCGCGTTTTCCAGGGCGAGAATGTCATTAACCAGATCTCGTTTACCACGGGTGATGCCTCTGCCCGGGAGGCCGACCTGATGATCAAAAAATCGCGGGCCCTGCTGTCAAAGATGCACACTTTCGACATGGACGACAACCGGGCCGTGAATATCTGGAACAAAAACGAGGAGGTAAGAAAGTTTAAATCACTGTTTGCCGGTATCAGGCTGTTTATCTGGATAATCGGTATCGGCACCATTGTGGCCGGGATTGTCGGCGTCAGCAACATCATGATGATTGTAGTCAAGGAACGGACGAAGGAGATCGGGATAAGAAAATCACTCGGGGCAACGCCCTGGTCGATTGTTGCCCTGATCATGCAGGAGGCGATTGTTATAACCTCGTTTGCAGGGTATATCGGGCTGGTGCTTGGTGTTGGACTGCTGGAACTGGTTTCAACAAAACTTCCGGCAACCCAGTTTTTTAAAAACCCCGAAGCCGATTTCTCCGTTGCCATCATGGCGACGCTCCTGCTGGTGCTGGCAGGTGCGATCGCAGGCTTCTTCCCCGCTATGAGAGCAGCCAAGGTGAAACCGGTGGAAGCGCTTAGGGATGAATGAAAGCAATGCAAGCAATGCAAACAATGCAAGCAATGCAGGAATATGTTGATTAATAAAAGAAAATATGTTTGATCTCGACCGTTGGCAGGAAATATACCATGTACTGAGTAAAAACAAGCTCCGTACCTTTCTCACTGCCTTTGGGGTGTTCTGGGGGATTTTCATGCTGGTGATCATGATGG
>JBAXFZ010000160.1:0-8815 GCA_037139685.1 Bacteroidota bacterium | reverse complement strand
ACAGCCCTGCATTCAGTTATACCCCGGCAAATGGTGACATTGTTACCTGTCAGCTCACCTCCAGCCTGTTGTGTCCGACAGGAAACCCAGCCAATTCAGTTCCAATCACCATCACCGTAAATGCCAATCTCCCGGCAGGCATCTCCATCTCGTCCTCGTCAAATCCTGCATGTATTGGCGACGGCGTAACCTTCACCGCTATTCCATATAACGGCGGCAGTTCACCAACATTCGTCTGGAAGGTGAATGGCATTGTTTCAGGAACAAACGCACCGCTTTTTTCCTATATTCCGGCTTCCGGTGACCAGGTTGTTTGTATCCTGGAATCCTCAGAGCTTTGTACAACAGGGAACCCTGCAACATCGAACACGATAACGATGACAGTGAGCCCCAACCTGCCGGTTAGTTTAACCATCGCCGGATCAGCAAATCCATCGTGCCTGGGCGAACCCGTAGCTTATACTGCGACCCCGGCCAACGGAGGCTTTAATCCCATTTACAACTGGAAAATCAACGGTGTCAGCCAGGGAATCAACAGTCCAACCTTTACCTTTACACCCGTTAACGGGAATGAATTATCATGTAAACTCACATCCAATGCGGGATGCACCACCGGCAATCCGGCTATTTCAAACCTGGTTAACCTGGTTGTCAATCCCTATGCCCCTGTGAGTGTAACCCTATCAGCCTCTGCAAATCCTGTCTGCAACGGCAACTCTGTTACCTTTACCGCCATCCCCAATAACGGGGGGCCTGCCCCATTGTATGAATGGAAGGTAAATGGGATGACGGTTTCCGGTAATAATCCCATCTTCACATACATCCCGACAGCCGGTGACATAGTTAATTGCCAGCTTATTTCAAATGCCATCTGTACGACAGGGAACCCTGCCAATTCAAACTCAATAACCATGACCGTAAGTTCAACCGTAGTGCCTGCCGTGTCGATTTCGGCCTCAGGCAACCCGGTATGCCAGGGCTCCCAGGTCAGCTTTATTGCAGTGCCTGTCAATGGAGGAACAACACCCTTTTACCAATGGAAAGTCAACGGGATGAATGCCGGGGGCAACTCTGTGAACTTCTCGTTTTTTCCGAACAACCTCGACGTGGTTACATGCCAGATGACATCCAACTCCTTATGCGCTTCCGGTAGTATTGCGGTCTCGAACGCCATTTCGATGACCGTAAGTCCGGTCCAGCCTGTATCTGTTTCCGTTTCTGCCCTGATTAATCCCGTTTGCGCAGGCAGCCTGGCAAATTTTACGGCAGTACCTGTAAACGGAGGAACAATACCTTCGTTTCAATGGCAGGTTAATGGCGTAAATGCAGGGACCAACAGCACGGCCTTTGCGTACCTGCCTGGGAATAACGACCTGGTTACCTGTATCCTGAATTCGAACGGCACCTGCACAACCGGCAACCCGGCTGCATCAAATACGGTTACCATGAGCGTAAGTCTGAACCTGCCTGTAAGTGTTGAGATTTCAGCATCAACAAACCCGGTATGCCTTGGCCATGCTGTTACCTATACAGCTATTCCTGCAAACGGCGGTTCACTTCCGGTATACCTGTGGCAGGTTAACGGTGTCAATATGGGATCGGGCCCGACATTCAGCTATACACCCGGAAACGGAGATCATATCAGGTGTTTTCTTACTTCGAGCAATTCATGCGCGACCGGGAGTCCGGCAACTTCCAATGTAATCACCATGATAGTCAATGTTATGCAGGTCGTCAGTGTTTCAATTGTCAGTTCAGCAAATCCGTCATGCCAGGGTTCACCGGTAACCTATACTGCAACTCCCGTTAATGGGGGGCTATTGCCGGTCTTTCACTGGAAGGTCAACGGGACTGATGTGGGGGGAAATACTGATACCTATACAAATATCCCTGTTTCAGGAGACCTTATTACCTGTCAGCTTACCTCCAGTGCAAGCTGCCCGGTTACTAACCCGGTGATGTCAAATACGATTAACCTTACAGTTAACCCGATTGTCCCGGCTGCAATATCAATTCTCCCGTCAGGCAACCCGGTATGTACCGGGACACAGGTAACTTTTACGGCTACACCGTCAAACGGAGGATCTGCCCCCGGATACCTGTGGAAGGTGAATGGTGCACCCTCGGGGGCAAACAACCAGATACTAACCTTTATCCCTTTAAACGGAGACATCGTAATTTGCCAGTTAACCTCAAATCTTGCCTGCGTAACCGGAAACCCTGTTACATCCGACCCGGTCACGATGATGTCGAGTACACCGTTACCCGGTACGATCACGATATTTGCAACAGCAAATCCCTTTTGCCAGGGGGCCTCCGTGACATTTACATCTTCTATCAACAACGGAGGTGCCTTGCCGGTTTTCCATTGGAAGGTAAACGGAATCGACCAGGGCACCAGTAGTCCAATATTCAACTATTTCCCATCGAATGGGGATTTTGTAACCTGCCAGCTGGTACCAAGTCTGTCGTGCACAACGGGCCCGGTTACCTCCAACCCGATCTATATGGCTATGTCAACTACGGTGTTGGCCGGAGTAACCGTTAATGCAGCCCTCAATCCCGTATGTACAGGGAATCCCGTTACCTTAACGGCTACTCCTGTAAACGGTGGCACTGCACCCATTTACCAATGGAAAGTCAACGGGCAACCCTATGGCACAAGCAATCCTGTTTACTCCTATATCCCGGCCAACGGCGACATTGTTACCTGTACAGTTACCTCCAACGCTCCGTGCGCCAGCGGAAGCCCCTTTACCTCGTTACCGTTTACCGTCGGTGTGACTTCCGGAATGGCTGTTAATGTCTATATAACCACACTGACCAATCCTTTTTGCCCGGGAACGCCGGTTACATTCAATGCAACTCCGGCAAACGGGGGCAGTTCACCTTCGTACCAGTGGAGGGTCAACGGATCTAACCAGGGCACAAACAGTCCTGTTTATACTTATTCCCCGAACAATGGAGATATTATTACCTGTGAACTTAACTCCAACTCTACCTGTATCAGTGGCATTAACCCTGTTGTCTCCAACCAGGTTACAATCATTGCATCGGCAAGTATCCCTGCCAGCGTATCAATTTCTGCATCAGCAAACCCCTCCTGCCAGGGAATGACAGTCATCTACACAGCAATTCCGACTAACGGGGGGGCACTGCCTGCCTACCAGTGGAAGGTGAATGGCCTCAATAAAGGCACCAACAACCGAAGTTTCAGTTATATTCCGGCAAACGGTGATATAATTTCCTGTGTGTTGACCTCCAGCCTGATATGTGCCACAGGTAGCCCTGCCGTATCAAATCTCATTACAATGGCTGTCAGTTCAACGGTTATCCCGTCGATCTCAATATCTCCATCCCTTAATCCGGCATGCCAGGGTACCACTGTCAACTTTACAGCAACAACAACAAACGGGGGCGCCTCCCCCGTATTTCACTGGAGGGTGAACGGTGTGCTTACAGGAGGCAGTTCCGCCACCTTTTCCTATAATCCACTTAACAGTGATGCAATTACATGCCAGATAACATCTGATGCATATTGCAACAGCGGAATCCCGGTCATTTCCAACCAGGTGGTAATGGTTATGACAACAGAGCAACCGGTAGGGGTTGTCATAAATCCAACACAGAATCCATTCTGCCTTGGATCGGCTGTTACCTTCACTGCGATTCCCTCAAACGGAGGCACTGCTCCTGTTTATGAATGGCATGTCAATGGCTCCGGTGCGGGTACGAATAGTTCAAATTATACCTACAACCCTGGCAACGGGGACCTTGTGACCTGCCTGGTTACCTCCAACAGAACCTGCATCAGCAACAACCCGGCCCTTTCGAATGTAGTCACCATGGTGGCTGATGAAGGAATGCCTGTTGGTGTTACCATTTCTGCCAGTTTAAACCCGATATGCCAGGGAACCCTGGTTACCTATTCTGCAATGCCTGCGTATGGAGGCAGCACACCTGTTTATCACTGGAAAGCAAATGGCCTGGCTGTTGGATCAAACCTGTCATATCTCTATTTTTATCCTGTTCAGGGAGATGTTATAACCTGTGATCTGACCTCGAGCCTGACCTGCGTGTCGGGGAACCCGGCAACCTCGAATGCAATTACAATGAATGTGATTCCGGGAGCCCCGGTCAGCGTGAATGTCACAGCTTCAACCAATCCATCCTGCCTGGGTAATGCAATCTGCTACACGGCAGATGTAACAAACGGAGGAACTTCTCCTATCTACAGGTGGAAGGTGAACGGAATCTCAAGGGGAACGAACAGCCCAGCATTCTGTTATGTCCCTGTAAATGGCGATGTTATCTCATGCAGGGTAACTTCCAACGAGATATGTGCAACAAATAACCCGTGCAGTTCGAACAATATCACCATGGTTGTGATTGCAAGTGGCCCGGCCTCTGTCAGCATAAATGCCTCTGCCAACCCCGTTTGTGCCGGTACCCTGGTTACCTTCACCGCCTTTCCGTTCAACGGGGGGGCCTCGCCGGCTTACCAGTGGAAAATAAACGGGATAAACGCAGGCACTAACAGTGTTTCCTTTTCCTTTATCCCTTCGAATGGAGACGCCGTGACCTGCCAGATGACCTCCAATGCCTTATGTGTTACCAGCAGCCTTGTTACTTCAAATGCCATTGCGATGACGGTAAGTCCATATTTGCCTGTCAGCGTTTCAATAGTATCTTCAGCCAATCCTGCCTGCCAGGGTTCGATGACGACCTATACCGCCATTCCCGTCAACGGGGGGATTTCTCCCGTATACCACTGGACAGTCAACGGTGTGCCTTCCGGATCAAACAGCCCGGCATATATTTATCCTCCTCTCGAAGGGGATGTGATTGCCTGCCAGTTGATATCCAATGCTGCGTGCACAATTGGAAATCCTTCCAGTTCGGCCCCTGTCACGATGACTGTCGTTCCATCCCTGCCTGTCGGTATCTCAATCACAGGATCGGCTTCCCCGGCCTGCCAGGGCCAGACAGTCACCTATACGGCTGCTGCAGTCAACGGAGGGGCTAACCCGGCATACCAATGGCTGGTAAACGGCATGAATGTAGGAACCAACAGCACCTACAGCTATAACCCTACGAGCGGTGACGCCATTATTTGCCAGCTGGTTTCGTCCATCGTTTGCGTTACCGGTAACCCCGCACTTTCGAACCAGCTGAATATAAATTATTCCTCCTTCCTGCCTGTCAGTGTCTCGGTTACCTGTTCGGCAAACCCGACCTGCCTCGGAACTCCTGTTACCTATACCGCAAACCCGGTCAACGGGGGAGCGGCACCAACTTTTCAATGGAGTGTGAATGGAGTTCATAAAGGCACCAACATGGGTTCATATACCTGTCTGCCGGCAAACGGTGATGTTGTCACCTGTGAACTTACCTCGGATATCCCGTGCCCGATCAGCAACCCTGTTCTGTCGAACACAATCAATATGGCCGTTCTTGTGCCCCAGGCTACCGGGATATCCATATCTCCTTCAATAAACCCTGTTTGCGGCGGAAGCCCTGTAACCTTTACTGCATTTCCAACAAATGGCGGTTCTTCCCCGGTTTACCAATGGCTGCTTAATGGCGTGCCTGCTGGTTCAAATCTTCCAACCTTTACGTTCCTTCCTGTTAATGGAGATATTGTTTCCTGTGAATTATCGTCAAGTGTGACTTGCGTGATCAATAGCACTGTGACTGCAGCTCCTGTAACCATGGTTGTCGGATCTGATTTTCCGGCCAGCGTGAGTGTTGATGTTGTTTCAAATCCTGCATGCCAGGGACAGTTAGTTACCCTGACAGCCACTCCTGTCAATGGGGGGACTGATCCTGTGTATGTCTGGAGAAATAACGGGATTGTGGTGGGTTCAAACAGTCCGGCATATACCTACTCGCCGACTACCGGCGATGTTATCTTTTGCCAGATGTTTTCATCCTTTTCCTGTGCTTCGGGGAGCCCTGCCTCCTCGAACCAGATCACAATGTCGGTAGTCCCGAATCTCCCTGTAAGTGTATCGGTTACAAGTTCTTTCAACCCGGCATGCACAGGAGTCCCGGTCACTTTTACCGCAGTGGGCGGTAATGGAGGGAGCTCGCCCGCCTACCAGTGGCTGGTTAATGGTCTGAATGCAGGATCAAACCTCCCAACCTTCACATATGCACCTGTGAATGGAGACCTTGTATCGTGCCGGCTTACCTCAAATGGAAATTGTGTAAGCGGAAACCCGGCATTTTCCAACCAGATCAGCATGATCATCGGGTCATCATTCCCGGTTACAATTTCGATTGTAGCATCCGATAACCCGATTTGCCAGACCACGCCTGTGACCTTTACGGCAACTTCGAGTTTTGGCGGCCCTTCACCGGTATACCAGTGGAAAAAAAACAATGTCATTGTTGGCACGAATAGTACAACCTATGCCTGTTTCCCTTTAAACGGCGATGTAATCACCTGTACCCTTACATCGCAACTGACCTGTGCGGCAATAAACCCGGTTACGTCAAATGCCATCACCATCATTGTTTTACCTGTACCGGTCGGGGTGACGATTGAAGCCAATCCTGCTGTCACAGTATGTGCAGGCACTCCTGTAACATTTATAAGTTACCCTGTCAATGGCGGTCCGATACCCACATTCCAGTGGAAAGTCAACGGGATACCTGCGGGTCCGAATTTTATTTCCTTCACTTACCAGCCCCAGGATGGGGATGTGGTTACCTGTACCCTGACATCAAACGCGACTTGCGCGGCAGGAAATACGGTGACATCAAATTCAATCACAACCTCTGTCCATCCCGGTATGCCTGTCTCCATTTTCATAAGTTCAGGTGCAGGAACCAATGTATGTGCCGGGATACCGGTAACATACCAGGCTACTGCCTTCAACGAGGGAACGCTGCCTGTTTTTCAATGGAAGGTGAATGGTATTGCCGCGGGGACAAACACACCTTCGCATACCTATTTACCTGCAGATGGCGATGTAATAACCTGTCAGCTTACTTCAAATGAAACCTGTGCAACCGGAAACCCGGCTATTTCCAATGGCATCACCATGACAGTCAATCCGATACTGCCTGTTACTATTTCCATTTCCGGGATCCCGTCCGGGGCTGTCTGTGCCGGGACTCCGGTTACATATAAGGCAGTTTCGGTAAACGGGGGAGCTGCCCCGGCTTATCAATGGAAGGTGAACGGTAAAGATACAGGGCCTCCCGGTTCAACCTTCACTTACGTGCCTGTTGACGGAGACATCGTTGCCTGCGAGGTTATGTCAAATGCTACCTGCCCGGCAGGAAACCCGGCTGCCTCAAATTCGATCACCACAACCGTAAACCCAAACCTGCAGGTTGGCGTGTCGGTAACTGCGATGCCTGCCGGTTCCATATGTGCAGGAACTACTGTCAGCTTTACAGCAACAGCTATTAACGGAGGCTCCCTGCCCGTTTACCAATGGAAGGTTAACGGGGTTAATTCAGGGAGCAACGATCCTGTGTTTATCTATATCCCGTCAGATAATGATGTCATTACGTGCCAGGTGATGTCGGGGATAGCTTGTTCAGCCGGGAACCCTGCAACTTCGGCAGCAATCGTTATTTCGGTTATTCCGAATTTGGCAGTAAGTCTTTCCATTGGGGCGAATCCGGGGAATAACGTTTGTGCAGGAGCCCTGGTGATCTTTACTGCCAACCCGGTCAACGGGGGGCTCTCACCATCTTATTCCTGGAAAGTAAACGGTCTGGCTGCCGGATCCAACAGCTCCATTTTTAGTTATTTCCCTGTGAATGGGGACATCATATCGTGTGAACTGAGTTCAGAAGCATCCTGCCCAACGGGCAACCCGGCATTGTCCAATTCCATTTTCATGACGGTTCATCCTAATCTTCCGGTCAGCGTATCCGTTTCTTCATCCCCTGCCGGGATTGTGTGTCACGGCACTTCAGTTACCTACTCAGCTGCCGTGGTGAACGGGGGAAGTGCACCTGTTTACCAATGGAAAGTCAACGGATTTAATTTCGGCACAAACAGCCCGGCATATACTTTTATTCCTGAAAACGGGGACAATATCGTATGCGAATTTGCCTCCAATGCAGTTTGTGCAACAGGTAACCCTTCGTTGTCGAATGTCGTTACAATGGAGGTTTCTGCCATAGTTCCTGTCAGTGTTGTCATTACCCCGAATGTATTGCCAGTTGTCTGTGCCGGGACAACAGTTTCGCTTACAGCCACCGGGACCAACGGTGGAGCATCGCCATCCTTTCAGTGGAAACTCAACGGCATCACCACAGGTCTGAACAATCCTGTTTACAGCTATATCCCTCAACAGGGGGACAATGTTTCCTGTATTCTGACCTCGGCAAACACATGTGTTTCAGGGAATCCAGCCATCTCCAATAATATCAGTTTTACAGTCTCCCCCTTGCTGCCTGCCAGTGTTACCATCCTGGATACGCCACCGGGACCAGTCTGTTCAGGAAACCCGGTCACTTTTGCCGCCGCACCGGTCAACGGGGGAACATCGACGGCTTACCAGTGGAAGGTCAACGGATTGCCGAGGGGAACCAATTCCCCGTTATTCTCTTTTTCCCCCGCAAACGGTGACCAAATCACCTGTGAAATGACCTCGGATGCAACCTGCGCCACCGGGAGCCCTGCGCTCTCCAACACCATTACGAAAGCAGTTAACCCAAGTTTCCCCGTAAATGTCGCCATTACTGTAAATCCGTCGAACCAGGTTTGCCCGGGCACACCGGTCATTTTTACAGCCGTTGGAACAAACGGCGGAGCCCTGCCGGTCTATTCCTGGAGGGTCAATGGCAT
>JBAXFZ010000159.1:0-8850 GCA_037139685.1 Bacteroidota bacterium | reverse complement strand
GTTGTTCCCAAGGGAGATCTCAACCATGATGATTTTGAAATGGAGCTGATCGATGCCGGTGCCGAGGACATTTCGCTGGAAGACGATGTTTTTACGGTAACCACGGCCATGGAGGATTTTGGAACCATGATCAAGAAGCTGGAACAGCTTAAGATTGAACCTGAAAGCGCCTCCCTGCAGCGGATCCCGAAAACGACTGTTTCCCTTGATATCGATGCGACGAGGAAGGTGTTAAAACTGGTTGACATCATCGAGGATGATGATGATGTCCAGAGCGTTTATCATACTCTGGAAATCAGTGATGAAATAGCAGAGAACCTTTAACAAAAAACGCGGCCTGAGCCGCGTTTTTTATTATGCTTCACAGATAAACTGCGTGAGGTTTATTCCTTTGGGAAGCTCCAGCTTCTTGCGCAGCCGGATGCGTGATATCTCGGTACTGGGTGCCGTAATCTTAAGGATATGCGATATCTCCTTGGTATTCAGGTTCATCCGAAGCAAGGCGCATAATTTATGGTCATTGGGTGTGAGCTGCGGATATTTCTTCCTGAGACGGTCAAAAAAGCCCGGGTGTATCTTTTCAAAATGGGCTTTAATCCGGTACCAGTCATTATCGAATTTAATGTTCTCATCGATGGTCTTCAGCACCGTGGCGATCTCGACCTTGGTGATATGCTTGTCATTCTTGAGCAGGCGGTTGATGTCCTTCTTGATAAGACCGATGATCTTGTTTTTTTGCGAAATAAAGATCGATGAGGTGGCAAGTTCCCTGTTGATCAGGTCAAGTTCCATGTGATGTTTCTGTTTGAGCAGCTGGTTGACCTTCTGTTCGGCACGGATGCGCTCCTGCAGGCGCAGGTTCCGCTCTTTTTCCACCTTTTTACGATGTTCGATTTCGCTTTTCAACTCCGAAATCATCCGCTCGTTGGCGATTTCGAGATTGCGCTGGTAATTCGCAACTTCGATGGCTGCCCTGATCTGGTCGATGTCGACCGGTTTGAACAGGTATGCATAGGGTTTAAGTGAGAACGATTTCGAAAAGACTTCGTTTTTATTCATCGAGGTCAGGAAAATGATGCCGCAGTTGTAGTTTTCTGTAAGAATGCGGGCAGCTTCAATCCCATCCATTTTCCCGGCAAGCCTGACATCCATAATGACAATGTCCGGCTCCTTTTTGTTTTCCTGGAGATTTGCTATGTTTTCAATCGCACTTTCTCCCTTGGAGTCTATACCCAGCACATCATAACCAAATCCGATTAGTTTGGCCTTAAGGTCATGGGCGATGATAAACTCATCTTCTACAATATACAAACTGATTGGTGCCATGTTTTACAGATTAAAATTTGAAATCATCATTATTAACAATATTGAAGGTGTCGATGGCTATAACCAGTTCTTCGTTGGTTGGCATAACCATTGCTATAACAGGTGAACCTGGCTTGGTCAGGATGGCCTCCTTTCCCCGGGATGAGTTGCGCTCAGGGTCAAACTGGACACCCAGGAATTCCATGCCTTCAAGGATCCTTTGCCGGGTATCCACATCGTTTTCACCAATACCCCCGGCCATGACGATCAGGTCAACACCGCCCATGGCGGCTGCATAGGAGCCGATGTATTTTTTTACGCGGTATGCATACATGTCAAGTGAAAGCTGTGCTCTTTTATTCCCGTTGGCAGCAGCCTGTTCCACATCGCGCATATCGAAGGATATTCCCGAAATCCCGCAAACGCCGCTTTTTTTGTTAAACATTGCATTGGTGTCGGCAATGCTGAGGTTCTCTTTCTCAGCCATGAAGAGCAGGACACCCAGGTCAACATCGCCGCTTCGTGTCCCCATCATCAACCCTTCCAGCGGGGTGAACCCCATCGATGTGTCGACCGACTTGCCATTCAGGATGGCGGCAACAGAGGAGCCGTTGCCCAGGTGACAGGTGATGATCTTCATGTTGTTAAAGTCCTTGCCCAGGAAGCGGCAGGCCTTCATCGCCACATATTTATGGGATGTGCCGTGAAATCCATACCTGCGGATTTTGTATTTTTCGTAATATTCGTAAGGAATTGCATAGAGATATGAGAATGGCGGCATCGTCTGGTGAAACGATGTGTCGAAAACCGCAACCTGGGGAATATTGGGAAGAATCGCCTCGATCGAGAGAATCCCCTTCAGGTTGGCAGGATTATGCAGGGGGGCCAGTTCAATGCACTTTTCAATGTCATCCTTGACAGATTGTGTAATCAGGACGCTGGTCTTGAAATTTTCCCCGCCGTGGGCTACACGGTGCCCTACTGCAACAAGTTCATTTTCATCCTTGATCACTCCGTAGACAGGGTCCTTAAGCGTCTTAAGGATCAGGTTGATGCCGATCTGGTGATCGGGGATCTCCTGTGCGATTTTATGTTTTTCTTTCCCGGTGACCTGGTGTACAAGTTCACTGGTTGGCAACCCGATACGGTCGAGGAGTCCTTTGGCTTTAAGATCAGCCACATCAGACAATTCAATTAACTGGTACTTGATCGAGGAACTGCCGCAATTTAAAACTAGAATTTTCATTGTAGTGGTAGAATAGTTTAGATTATTGTAGTTTGATGGTCCTTAAAATAAACCAATCATGAAAGAGTAAATGTTAGGGTGTGCAAACATACAACATTAATATGTTTTTACAAAAAAAAATACAAAAAAATAACGTAACAAATACTTTTTTTTTGAGTCCCGGAGGTAATTGTGAATGATGGTTATGTGTGATTGACAAGATTAATTGTATTTTTGACCACCCTAACCTGGCGTTGCAAAGATGGCACTCATAAATTCTGTAATATCCTGGCTGATGAAGAAGCGGATTCATCAGATAGAACTTTTCATGAAGTATCCGCATGAAGTTCAAACAGAATGGCTGCGCAAGCTGCTCTCGACAGCACGCAACACAGAGTGGGGAAAACAATATGATTTCAGGTCGATCATCACCCCTGAACAATTCAGGGAGCGCCTGCCGGTTCATGATTATGAAACCCTGAAAAACCCGATCAACCGTTTGCGAAACGGTGAACAAAACATCCTGTGGCCTTCTGAAATAAAGTGGTTTGCAAAATCATCCGGAACGACCTGCGATAAAAGCAAATTTATTCCGGTAAGCCAGGAGGCCCTGGAAGAGTGCCATTTCAAGGGGGGCAAGGATCTGCTTTCGATCTATTGCAACAACCACGCGGAAACAAAGCTTTTCGACGGGAAGTCGATTGCGATGGGAGGCTCCCACCAGATCAAGGAGGTGAACAATGAGTTGTACTACCAGGGCGACCTCTCCGCCATCCTCATCCAGAACCTGCCGGGCTGGGTGGAATTCATGCGTACGCCGAACCTGTCGATTGCACTGATGGATGAATGGGAAAGCAAAATCGAGATGATGGCGGCTGCCACCATTCAGCACGATGTGACGAACATCTCGGGTGTCCCGTCATGGACACTGCTCCTGTTCAAACGGATCCTGGAGATGACTGGGAAATCAAACATCCTGGAGGTATGGCCCAATTTTGAGCTGTTCGTTCACGGGGGGGTGAATTTCTCCCCATACAGGGAGCAGTTCAGGCATATCCTGCCCTCGGGAAAGGTCAATTACCTGGAAACCTACAATGCTTCCGAGGGGTTCTTTGGCATCCAGGACCGCAGCGACGGAGACGATATGCTGCTGATGCTTGATTATGGGATCTATTACGAGTTTATCCCTCCCGACCAGGTTGGATTGGATTACCCCCGTTCGTTCAGTCTCGACCAGGTTGAGCTCCACACAAACTATGCAATGATCATAACAACGAATGCAGGTTTATGGCGCTATCTGATCGGAGATACCATACAATTTACCTCATGCCGGCCTTACAGGATAAAAATTTCGGGTCGCACACGAAACTTTATCAATGCATTCGGGGAGGAGCTCATCATCGACAATGCCGAAAAAGCAATGGCCATTGCCTGTGAACGAAGCAATGCAATCATTGCCGAGTACACGGCGGCCCCGGTCTATATTTCCGGGAAATCGAAAGGGGCCCATGAATGGCTGATCGAATTTGATAAACAACCCGATGACCTGGCATTTTTCACCAGCGCGCTTGATACGGCACTGAAATCATTAAATTCTGATTACGAAGCCAAAAGATATCACGGGCTGCTGCTTGAAGAGCCGCGAATATGCATCGTACCCCCCAGGACCTTCTACAGGTGGCTGAAACACAAGGGAAAACTGGGCGGTCAGCATAAAGTACCGCGACTTTCCAACGACCGAAAATATGTGGATGAAATCCTGCAATTAATATCGGGGGATTGAATCCTTTTCTTAATTTTGATAACAAATTCAAACGTATGCATATTGCAATAGCCGGGAACATCGGCTCCGGAAAAACCACGCTGACCGGCTTGCTGGCCAAACATTTCGGATGGGATCCCCATTATGAGGATGTTGATACAAATCCCTACCTGAACAGCTTCTATGAGGACATGCAACGCTGGTCGTTCAACCTCCAGATCTATTTTTTGAACAGCCGCTTCAGGCAGGTGGTAGATATAAGGAATTCGGGCAAAACTGTAGTCCAGGACCGCACTATCTATGAAGATGCCTTCATTTTCGCACCAAACCTGCATTCGATGAACCTCATGAGCACCCGTGACTTTGAAAACTACCGGTCGCTCTTCGATCTGATGAGTACCTTTATTCAACCCCCCGACCTGCTGATATACCTCCGGGCGAGCGTTTCCACACTGGTAAGCCAGATTCAGAAACGAGGCAGGGAATATGAAAATGCCATCCGGCTCGATTACCTGAAAAACCTGAATGAGATGTACGAGGACTGGATCGAGGGATACAAGTTTGGCAAACTGCTCATCATTGATGTCGACACCCTCAAGGTCAGTGAAAAACCCGAAGACCTCGGCGCCGTGATTGATAACATCAATGCCCAGCTGCACGGACTGTTTTAAGTATTTTTTATTTCCTGTTTCACCATTCCGCCATTTCACCATTGCGCTATTTTATTATCTGACATCCTTGCCAAATGACAATCCTCGGTATCATCCCCGCACGCTATGCATCGACCAGGTTTCCCGGGAAGCCGCTGGTTCTGATTGACGGGAAAACCATGATCAGGCGTGTCTACGAGCAGGCCACTCTGTGCAGTTGCCTCGACAGGGTGGTTGTTGCCACCGACCACGAGAAAATCGTCCGGCATGTTGCTTCCTTCGGAGGCAATGTGATGATGACCGGGGAGCATCACCGGAGCGGAACCGAGCGTTGCATGGAGGTTGTTGAGAAGCTTAAGGAGACCGGAGAAACATTTGATTATGTGATCAACATCCAGGGCGATGAACCCTTTATTGATCCTGCACAGATAACCCAGCTGGCCGGCTGTTTCTCCCGCCCCGGTACCCTTTTGGCAACCCTCATCAGGAAGATTACGAAGCCGGAGGAACTGGTAAGCCCTAACGTGGTCAAGGTTGTGACCGACAGCCAGGGATCTGCGCTGTTTTTCAGTCGCTCCGTAATACCCTTTACCCGCGGTGCGGAAATGAAAAACTGGCTGTCAGCCACTTCTTACTATAAACATATCGGCATTTACGGTTACAGTGCCCCGGTTCTGAAGACAATTGTTGATTTGCCTCCCTCTCCGCTTGAAATAGCAGAGTCGCTTGAACAACTTAGGTGGCTTGAAAACGGATTTAAAATCCAGACGCAAGTTACCGATTATGAAAGTGTTGCAATCGACACGCCGGACGATTTGTTAAAAATTACTAACAGCAACGGAACCTTTCTTCAATAATTACGTATCTTAGCATGTTGTTAAACAGCAGGAAAATGGACATCCGTAATTGCATAGCCGAATTATTATCTGAACACGACTGCGTTATAATTCCGGGGTTGGGAGGTTTCATTGGCAATTATTCACCGGCCCGTATCGACCCGGTTTATCACACTTTTCAGCCACCCTATAAAAAACTCCTCTTTAACATTAACCTGAAGCAAAATGACGGTCTGCTGGCAAATACTGTGGCGGATTCGGCAGGGACCTCTTACAATGACGCCTGCACCCTGATAGACCAGTTTACCGAAGAGTGCCGTCTTTTGCTTAAAGACAGAACGGCTGTGGTAATTCCCGGTGTCGGCCAGCTTAATTCAGGGAAAGAGGGCAATATCCAGTTTGAACAGGATAAAAACATCAACTTGCTTCCCGATTCTTACGGTTTCGTCTCTTTTATCTCCCCTCCCGTTACCAGGAACAGCTTCATCATGAATCGCGAACAACGGGTAGTTTCTTCCGGTGTAACGCATAACAACAGGCAATTCGTGCTGCCGCGCGTGGTTAAATGGGCCGCTATCCTGGTTTTGCCTGTTGGACTGGCCGCTGTGATCGGGCTGACGCGGTACAACAAACTATCGTTCAGCGCGGCGAACGACGCAAACATCCTGAGTTCTGTATTCTCGAAGTTCTCGTCGGCGGCACTGGTTGAGAAAAAACCTGCTCCCTACAAACCTCTGGCAGTTCGCAAAACCGAGCCTGCTGTTGTTCCGCCCGCACCCCCTGCAGAGGTGAGCTTTAAGGCCATCTGTCTTGATGATCCGTTTGCCGTTATTGTAGGGGCGTTCAAACTTGAGGAGAATGCCGGAAAGTGTATTGCCGAACTCAAGCAGAAAGGAATTGAGGCAACAGTCTTTGACCGTTCAAGGACAGGTTTATTCCGTGTGACCATTGGAACGAGTTCCCGGCGCGAAAAAGCGGGCGAATTATTAGCCCTGGCCAAGTCCGGAGATTTCAGGGATGCCTGGTTACTCGCAAAATAGCTGATCTGTGGGGAAAAAGAAACTGGTTCATTTTCAGGAAAATCTTTCATTTCCACACCTTTTCCAACCTGCCTATAACGATCTTGACCCCGGGTTCTCACTCAGGTCCAAATGGCATGAGCGGTTTTTCGGGAATGACCACCCGCTTACCGTTGAACTTGGCTGCGGCAAGGGAGAGTATACCAATGGCCTGGCTGCGAAGTATCCCGAACGGAATTTCATCGGCATTGACTGGAAGGGCGCCAGGCTATGGAGGGGCTGTAAAACCGTTTCAGAGATGCGGTTAAAAAATGTGGCCTTTATAAGGACCCAGGTCGGCCACATTGAAAACATCTTTGCACCCGGCGAGGTTTCCGAAATCTGGATAACCTTCCCTGATCCCCAGGTGAAAAAGGAGCGGCTCAGGCTCACAGCGCCGCTTTTCCTTGCTAAATACAGGAATATCCTGGCACCCGACGGGATTATTCACCTTAAAACAGACGATCCTTTCTTTTACAACTTTACAATGGATGTGGTCAGTGACAACAACCACAGGCTCCTGTCGAACACTGCCGATCTATATAATACCGGCTCACATGAGGATGTGGTTTCCATCCAGACTTTCTATGAAACCAGGTGGCTGGGGATGGGAAAGCCAATCTGTTACATCAAATTTCAATTAAGCCAGATATGAAAAGAACAACCCTGCTGCTTCTCTTAACTGTTTTTATTCGCCTGGCTGCAAGCGCCGAAGAGGGCATGTGGATCCCGATGCTCCTCGATCAGCTGAATTTCAAGCATATGCAGGACCTTGGCCTGAGGCTTTCGGCTGAGGATATTTACAGCCTGAACCATTCCAGCCTGAAAGATGCAGTTGTCCAGTTTGGCGGGGGTTGCACAGCTGAAATCGTCTCACCGCAGGGGCTTATTCTTACAAACCACCATTGCGGTCTTGGTGCCATCCAGCGCCAGAGTTCAATCGAGCACGACTACCTTGCAAACGGTTTCTGGGCAAAATCCCCAGGGGAGGAGTTGCCTGCCCCTGGTATTACGGTGACCCTGCTAATCCGTATGGAGGAGGTGACAGGTAAAATACTTGCCGGGGTTGATGAAAAGATGAACCAGCTTCAACGCACGGAGATCATCCGGCAAAACACAGCGAAGGTTGAAAAAGAGTCGGTTGCCGGAACCCATTACATGGCCAAGGTCAGGCCATTCTATTATGGTAACCAGTATTACCTGTTTGTCAATGAAACTTTCCGGGATGTCAGGCTCGTCGGAGCACCCCCTTCGAATATCGGGAAGTTTGGCGGAGATACCGACAACTGGATGTGGCCGCGGCATACAGGCGACTTCTCGATTTTCAGGATCTATGTAAACAAGGATAACGAGCCGGCAGATTATTCAAAGGATAATGTCCCCTACAAGCCGAAAAATTACCTCCCTATCTCCCTGAAGGGATACCAGAAAAACGACTTCACCTTTGTCTTCGGGTATCCCGGAAGCACACGCGAGTATATTCCATCATTCGGCGTCGATCTGATCGCCAACAGGGAGAACCCGCTGAGGATTACACTGCGTCAGCAGCGGCTTGACATTATCAATGCTGCAATGGGAAAAAGCAGGCTGACCCGGATCCAATATACGGCAAAAGCAAACGGGATTGCCAACTACTGGAAGAAAATGATTGGCGAAACACGCGGAATCACCCGCATCCAGGCAGTTTCGAAGAAGGAACTGCAGGAACGGGAATTCGGTCAATGGGCCGGGTTGAATTCGGAACGGCAGGAACGTTACGGGAATTTGCTGCCTGCATTCAAATCAGCCTACCAGGGTTATCTCCCGCTGGATCTCTCCGCCATATACGTTGCAGAGGCGGGCCAGGGCATTGAGGTTGTCAGGTATGCAGCCGGTTACAGGGAACTGGTGAAACTCAGTAAAAGCAAAAGCCCGAAGGGTGATGAGATAGAAACGGCGGCGGTAAACCTCAGGAAGGCCGCCCGCGATTTTTATAAAAACTACGATCCCCGGCTCGATCGCGAAGTGATGGCCG
>JBAXFZ010000158.1:0-8866 GCA_037139685.1 Bacteroidota bacterium | reverse complement strand
GTAGAGTATTTCACTTTTACCCACTGGTTTCCAATTTCATACCAAGTTACAGTGATGTGATTCAGTGTGTTGTTTGACATGATATTTCCACCACCCGAAACAGTCCATTCATAATTGGTGAAACCGGGAGTTGTGGAATATTCCGACTTACCTTCAACCATGATGTTTGTATCACCCGTGTTGATGATGGATTGTGGAGTGGGATATACAAATATCTGTTTGGTTTTTGATGATTCACATAGTCCCATATTCATATACCTGACAAAGACAGAATGATTTACGATCGGGGAATTCCAAAGTACTACAATGGAATCTGTTCCCTGTCCTGATTGAATTGAACCACCGCCATCAGGTAAGGTCCAGAAGTAGTCGTTTTTGTTGGAATCCGTTATATATGAAAATTCATTCCCATTACAAACATTGGATTCCCCATTTACTATAGGGGTTGTCGATGTAATAACGGTGACAGATTTGTAGTTACTGATTGAAGAACAACCATTTTTTATGACTGTGACTCTGATTGTATGTACCGGTCCGGTATTCCAAGTTACGTAACAAACCGAATCCTGTACGACTTTATCACCCCCGGTAACATCCCAACTATAGGTATCACCCCCTCCCTGTGTAGTATAATATCCATTACTTCCGGAACAAAGGGTATCTGATTGATTTGAAGTGATTGTTGGTGTTGGTGTATAATTTACAGTAACCGGATAGATGGTTGGATTAACCGCTGAACAACCATTCGGGGGAGTTGAATAATTTACCTTTACCCATTGATTACCGGAAAGACTCCATGTTACTGATATTTGATTTGTACCCTGACCGGTAAAAGTGTTTCCAACCGGAACTTCCCAATTATAATTACTCATTCCATTTTGGGTGGTATAGGAAACAATACTGTTTTTACATGTAATATTGGTTCCATAAATTGTCGGTGTAACAACTGGATTTATGATTATATCTGGTGTCCCCCCTGTTCCATCAGGTGTTGTACAACGTAAAATTACGGTTTGACCAACACCCGTTGAGTTCCAAACAATTATTACAGTATCATTTCCCTGACCACTAATAATAGTACTTGAAACATTTTGAATACCATTTGTAAGAGAAAACCAATTACAATTTCCGGTAATTGGACTTCCTTGATTTGTTGCGGTATATTGGTATTCAACTCCTATACAGGGTGTAAAATTTCCGGAAATAGTAGGTATGATAGTTGAAAATCCACTTACTGATACCATCAGGAAGATTACGATTATAGAAAAAATCTTTTTCATAAATTAAATCCTTAATGGTTACCAGTAAACGGTTTTCAATCAAACCAATGACCCGGTTACTTTATACCAAAGGTAGGTTAATTATGATAGAAACTTTAATCATTCCTGAAAATTGCTGAATAACAGTCGATTATGACCATCAGGAGAGAGTCCACCTACTTTATATCCAGTTCAGGATACCAGTTTTCTATGGGGCAAATGGGAAAGCAAATGGAAAGACGGACAACTACCTTATATCAAAATCAGAGGAAAACGGGATTGGACAACCCGACCAAATTACTACCCTTCCATACTACTCCACCGTAACCGACTTAGCCAGGTTCCTGGGCTGGTCAACATTGCAGTTCCGCATCACGGCTATGTGATAGGAGAGCAGCTGGAGTGGCACAGTTGCGAGCAGCGGGATGAGCATCTCCTCGGTGTCGGGGATTTCGATGTAGTGGTCGGCCAGCTTTTTTACCGATTCGTCGCCCTCGGTGATGATGGCGATGATCTTGCCTTTCCTGGCCTTGACCTCTTCGATGTTGGAGATAACCTTTTCGTAGATGCCGCGCCGGGTAGCGATGAAGACAACCGGCATATGCTCGTCGATAAGGGCGATGGGGCCGTGTTTCATCTCCGCGGCCGGGTAACCCTCGGCATGGATGTAGGAGATCTCCTTCAGTTTAAGTGCACCTTCGAGGGCCACAGGGAAATTGTACCCGCGCCCCAGGTAAAGTGAGTTTTTTACATCCTTGTATATCGTGGCGATCTCTTTGATCTTGTTGTTCAACTCAAGAATCCGGGTAACCTTGGCGGGAATGGAGTTGAGTTCAAGTAAAATTCTCTGGAACTGCGATTGCGGGAGTGTTCCCTTTTTTTGTGCAATCAGCAATCCCAGCAGGGTCAGTACAGCCACCTGGGCGGTAAAAGCTTTTGTTGAGGCAACGCCGATCTCCGGGCCGGCATGGGTGTATATTCCTGCATGGGTGGCTCTTGCTATGGAAGATCCCACGACGTTGCAGATCCCGAGCACGGTGGCCCCCTTGGCCTTTGCCAGGTCGATGGCTGCAAGCGTGTCGGCGGTTTCGCCCGACTGCGAAATGGCGATTACAACGTCATCTTCACTCAGAACAGGATTCCGGTACCGGAATTCGGAAGAGTATTCCACTTCGACCGGGATGCGTGCACAATCCTCTATCAGGTATTCACCCACCAGTCCTGCATGCCAGGAAGTGCCGCAGGCGGTGATGATGATGCGTTTTGCATTCAGGATTTTCTGCTCGTAGTCCCTGATCCCTCCCAGGGTAACGATGCCCTGGTCGACATGAAGGCGGCCACGCATGGAGTCGTAAATCGACCGCGGCTGTTCGTAGATCTCCTTAAGCATGAAGTGGTCAAACCCGCCTTTTTCAATTTCATTCAGGCTCATGGCAAGTTTCTGAATGTAGGGTGTCTGGTCCTGGTTGCGGATGGTCTTGATCTTTAGCTCCTGGTCCCTTTCAATAATGGCGATCTCTTCGTCGTTCAGGTATACGACGTTGTCAGTATATTCGATGATGGGTGTAGCGTCGGATGCAACAAAAAATTCGTCCTTTCCGATGCCGATCACCATGGGGCTCCCTTTCCGGGCGGCAATCACCTTGTTGGGAAATTCCTTGGCCAGGATAACAATGGCATAAGCCCCGATTACCTGGTTCAGGGCAATCCGCACGGCATCCTCAACCGCCACCTTTTCGTTGGTCATGATATCCTCGATAAGGTGCACCAGCACCTCGGTATCAGTATCGCTGCTGAATGAATAACCGCGGTTTTTCAACTCACTGCGGAGGATGGCATAGTTTTCAATGATGCCGTTATGGATCAGGGCAATGGTTTGGTTTTGTGAAAAATGAGGATGGGCATTAATTGTATTCGGTTCTCCGTGGGTTGCCCACCTGGTGTGAGCCATGCCGATTGTCCCTGAAATATTTTTTCCCGCAACAAAATTTTCCAGGTCTTCAACTCTTCCTTTGCATTTGAAAACGCGGATATCATCATTCAGCAGGCAAATTCCAGCACTGTCATAACCACGGTATTCCAGCCGGTGCAAACCCTTGATCAGAACGGGATACGCTTCACGGGGGCCAATATAAGCAACTATTCCACACATAGTAGGATCATTTAAGAATTAAGTAAGAGGTAATTTGCCGGAAGTCATTACAAACCGTAACATCAGCCTTTCTCCTGGGAAAATATTCAGATACAGATGAAATTTAATGCAAGATTGTATAGGTTACCTTTAGCCGAAGGCGGTTGGACAGGTCACGCGGATCAAGCGGGTTGGTCCCGTTAATCAGGATCCGGTTGGGTGTAGGGATGCTTGTAATCGGGTTGTCGACAAGGATATACAAGTCATAGTGATTGGTATAGGCATTCTGCAGAACCTTTTGCATGTACTGGGTCAGGCGGAAATAATAGGAGCGGGTTGTTTTGTTATAAATCCCTCCGAAATAGCCGGACCCTTCGCTGTAGTCAACCATGTAGGCGATCCTGCCGACGCTGTCCTGCCGGAGCATTGAGATCGTCGGCGGAGGTGCAAAGGTTGTATCTGTTTCGCTGTTTTTAAGTTCAAGAATAGCCTCGTTGATGGCTATTTTTTTACCCCTGCCGAAATTCTTCATGAAGGGAAACTTGACTTTGACCTTTACCCCGGCCATCCCCTGCAGGTACAACTGCCTTGAACCGCGGAGTGAATCATGGTTCAGGATTTGCTGCTTAAGGTCTGTCCCTGCCTCCAGGTAGCGGTTATGATCAAGATGGGTAAAACGGGCACAGCTTTCATCGATCAGGATGTCATAGTGGAGAGAATCATCTTTCGGATCATTCCCGTTATGATAGTAAGCCACCATCTTTGAAACCCCGTTGGTGGTCAAAATATTCAGAAGGGCACCGCCGCTGCTGACAGGGGTTGTCTTAATGTACAATCCCTTCATGTATTTGATGAAAGCAGTATTGGTGGCCAGTTCGGATGCCGGGGCAGACAGGATTTTGTTGCCCAGGTAATTGGTCAGTTTGCTCAGGTTGATACGCAGGTGGGGTGACAGTTTTGTCGTATAAACCTTGACGCTGTCTTTGACACGGGGTTTAAAATCCATGTCGGCCAGCAGGGTGGGATAAGTTGCCAGTCGTTTGTTTGAATAATAGATGCTGTCGTACGAAAAGTCCTCGCTGATTTCATATACCTTCACGTTTTGCTGCGTAAGCGTATCCCCGTAATAGCCCTTGTAAAACAGTACAAGAACCAGGGAGTCCAGGATCGGATGGGTGCCGAAATCAACACCTTCCGATACCAGGCGAAGCTGGGTGTATATGTTGCTGGTCACCTTTCCGAAGACCGGGTCCGACATGGATCCCATATAAAGCGAACCCGGTTTGTCGGTCCGTATCGAATCCTGTAAGACCGAGAAAGCCTGAACCGTGCTGGTATCGGATGATTTGATGTTCAGCGTGTCGGAAGGAGGAAGGAGATCCAGCCCGATCTGGTAGGGATCTTTATTACAGGAGTAAAGGGCCAGAATGAGCAGGAAGCCTGTCAGCAGGATAGCCGGTAGTTTGGTCAGGGTAGTGTTCAATCGATTCGTATTAATTACAGTTAATCCACAATTACATGATCGTTCACCATGACCTCTTCATAAAAATCGTTGTAGGCGTCGACATAACGGTCCATGGGTTGATATTCAAGGTATGGCTTGTCAATCTCCTTCAGATAGCTGACCAGTTCGGGGTTGATTTTAGGTGAACCGATGATCACGCCATCCGAAAAATCGATGGCTGCCTTGACTACACTAACGTAGTTTGCTCCCTTATAGTGTTTGAGATCTTTGGAATTGATTCCCTCCAGCTTGATTTTGTTGGCAAAGTCCTTATGCATAGGTTCTTCGAAATCATCATCGTAAATGGAGTAGATCACCTTTGTGTCGCTGAACAGGGGATTGTCGCAGTAAGCTTTTTTGATATAGATGGGAATCAGGCTTGTAATCCAGCCGTGGCAATGAACCACATCGGGACCCCAGCCCAGCTTTTTAACAGTTTCAAGAACCCCGCGTGAGAAAAATATGGCCCTTTCATCGTTGTCGGCAAAAAATTTGTTGTTTTTATCGTGCAGCGTGTATTTCCGCTGGAAATAATCTTCATTGTCAATAAAATAGATCTGCATGCGGGCTTGCTGGATCGAAGCCACTTTAATGATCAGCGGGTGGTCGGTATCATCAATGATCAGGTTCATTCCCGATAACCGGATTACCTCGTGAAGTTGGTTCCGGCGCTCGTTAATACTTCCGTAACGCGGCATGAAGGTACGGATTTCCCTGCCCTTTTCCTGTATCCCCTGAGGGAGGTAACGTCCGATCATTCCCATCGGGCTTTCTTTCAGATATGGGGTAATCTCCTGCGTAACAAATAAAATTTTTGATTTTTCCATATGTCTTCTCCCGTTTTGTCCCTATTTGAAATTCGTTTGCAAAGATACTAAAAATTTTTCAGACAATTTCCAAGCGAAAAGTGTAAAATAATGATTCATATTTGATTATATTTTTTCTTAAAAATATTTAAGAAAAAAACGGTTTTTGATGTATTACCTTTTGGCACCTTGACCGATTAAACATAAAATTTGGAAAGGTGAAGGAGGTAAGTCAAAGATGGATGAATAAGGCAGGGTGAAAAATTGAGGCTCGGGGAGGAACAATTTTTCGGTAGGGTGGCCCGACTTCCAAAACTACGCGGCCAACCGTAGGCTGAACACGGAATGATCAGCAGCAAAAGAACCAGTAAATATTGAACCTATGAAAAAGATTATTTTTATACTCGTTATGGGCGTTATGATGCTGATAGGCAATGCAAACGCTGCGGGCTGGGCTTCGCCGGTCCCCTCTCCGCCGGGATTCTGGGTTAAATTCGAAGTTTCATTTTTCCGTCCCAAAACAGATTGTAAAAGCGGGTTCGGAGTATGTACCGATGTGACTATGGGAATTGACAAAACCGCAGGATCAGCCGAACAAAACCTGTGCCCGGTAAGAGGCCAGTTGAACGAGCGGAACCAGCTGGTGGTCGAAGTCAGCGAAGAGGCGCTTTCAAACTATATGATGGGTGTAACATTGCCCTATTTTAAAGGAAAAACCAGCATTACCATCCTGGATCCCTACACGCTGTCTCCTGCAACCTGCAAAGCGCTGGGTTCAGCCGTTCCGCTGACCATTAAACCCGGGAGCTATCCGGTTTCGTTTACAAGTGGTGTGTATACCGTAGTTTTTCAATTGTAAAAACTGACCTGCTGATGTTTCCCATTATACATTAACCGATGGCTGGGCGCAAAGAGGAAAAAATTGCCGTTCTTTTGAGAACCGCCTCTTTGCGCCTTCGCCCTGAAATGAACATTGACCCATCCCCATGTAATGTTTTGGAGTTTTATCAACGCTGCGTATCCATTATGAAAGAACCGTACCATGAAAACAATCACCCTGATTTTAAAATTATCCATGATGGTTATCCTGATTTCAGTCTCATCAGGATGCGAAACGTTAATCAAGTTAAAATATGGGATGGCTGAACCAAAAGAGGAAACTCCGGAGGAGCTGATCCGTTTCCTCGAAAAGCACAAATTTCCAACCGATGGCATGTACATGTTTTCCGATTCCGGCTCCTATTTTCAGGCCATGCGGAATCCCCTGTTCGTGAAAAGCTTTTTAAGCCACATGAATTTTAACCGGCAGGGGATGTTGCTAATGCGCGATACCACACAATGTCAATGGTCGGGGAAGGATGTAATCAAATCGCTGCACCCTGATTCAACCTATACGACATTGCCCGGCCTGAAACTGGATCAAATCCTCAGGCATATCACACCGTTTGGAAAGGATCAGGGGAAAGACACCCTTATGCAAAATCCCGATTTTACGGTAATCGTCACCTGGGGAAAATTTATCGGTGAATACAACTACCGGTTGTTTAGCCTTTCAAGTGCAGTGAAGGAAAACAAATCTGCAGCAATCAGGCTGATCTGGCTGAATGTTGATATCCAGCAAGACTGGCACCTGACCAAAAAGCAAAAACCTTCTTTCAAATAAAAATGTATTGTCGATTGGTTAGAATTTAAAGACAACCTGAATGTATGAACCTTGTAAACCGGGAAACAGGTGTGCGCGTCGTGGGGGGGAAGAGGGGTCGTTTTTCTCGGAATTTGTCTGATATCGGCTGGTGCGGTAGGCCAAAATCTCGTCTGGAAGGACTCTGTTGTATTGTTTTCATTAAATCAAAAGGCCGGCCCGGCCTCTTTGCTGGTCAAATTCCGTATTGTCCAGAACATGGAATACACGCTCGCCTTCTCTAATTTCATTTCGGCCAACAAACCGGATCAACCTAATATCTGTCAGATTTCATTTCTTCAACATCTTAATTATCAGGCACAAGTTATCAGGGATGGAAAATTCAAAATCGTTAATTCCTTTTTGCATGACCTTGGTATCCAATACTTTTTCGACAGTATTTCACGGTTTCAGCCAGATGAAAGCACACTGGTTACCCGTTTGGAATACAGTCTGACAGGGCACCTGGTCTTTTCTGCATTTTCACAGTTCACCACACGTATATTCAATACCTATTCTTATGAAACGGATCAAGCCGGGATCTCCTTCAAAATGCATAATGAATCATTTCTGACACCTTTACGCTGGACGTTCTCTGCCGGATTCGGATGGACTTACCCCCGTTTTGCCACCATAACCATCGGACTGGCTTCCGGCAAATTCACCTATATCCGTGATAAAGGGATTTTTGATCAGCGTAAGGTTACGGTTTTTTATGGCATCCCGAAAGGTAAAAACCATCTTATCGAGTATGGACTTAGCTTCCACCTTTTAATCGACAGGAATTTTAAGGATCGGGTACGCTGGAACTGCGATATGATGATGTTTAAAAATTACAACAAGCCTGTCGATCTTGTCATGAAGAACCTGATCGGGATAAGAATAAATAAATACTTCAAAACCGGTGTTCAAACCAATGTTTCTTATGAATCAGCCGCAAGCCGGGCCCTGCAGGTGGAAAATATAATTTCCCTGGGATTTACTATAAATTTATGATTTGTGAATAAATTAACAGAATGCCCGATATTATATTTGGGAAATCTGTAATTTTGTCATCCCAATTCTCGACCAGCTATGTTTAAGATCAAGAAACATCCTATACTGGATATCCCGGAAACTGAAAAATCTGTTTTTTTGTTCAATAATCAAAAAATTCCAGGGGAAAAGGGCTTTACCATTGCCGCGGCCCTCCATCAGGCCGGACATCCGGTACACAGCCATAGCCTGACCAACCGAGAAAGAAGCCTTGAATGTGGCATCGGAAAATGTGGCGCCTGTGAGATGCTGGTAGATGGTCAGATCAAACGTATTTGTATTACCACTCTTGACGGTGTTCGGGAGGTAAGGGAAATTCCGCGCGATTATACTCCGGTTGCCGTACCGGTAAATAAAGATGCACCTCTGAACGTGTATAAGACCACCGTAGCGATTATCGGCGCCGGCCCTGCCGGCCTGGCTGCCCGTGAAGAGCTGAACAAAAGGCAG
>JBAXFZ010000157.1:0-8884 GCA_037139685.1 Bacteroidota bacterium | reverse complement strand
GGTTTATGTTTTCTGTAATGGATTGATTGAGCAGGTGGGTCCCTATGGCAGATTCGACCCATCGTCCATAAATTTCCGGTTGACCAATTATTTCCCGGTGCTGCATAATATATAATGCCGACATCATATAATGCCGACATCAGCCCCATGTTGAATACCTGGAACTTTGGGCTGGAGGCATGCTGACGGATTTTTGAAGGAGAATATTTTTCCAATCCCCTGATCATGCCGGCACCTTCAAGAAGCTTCAGATAATGGGCCAATGTTGTTGTATTCCCGGCATCCTTCAGCTGGCCGAGGATTTTGTTGTACGACAGCACCTGGCCTGACCAGGAACAGGCCAGGTCGAAAAGGTTACGAAGTAAAACCGGTTTGTCGATCCTCACCATTAATAATATATCCCGCATCAGGGTTGTCTCAATTAACGAATGACGAATATACTCCTTCCAGCGGTTTTCGTCATTGATCAGATCGGCAGGACCCGGATATCATCCGAACCAGATAAAATCATCCACCGTAAAACCAAAGGCATCATGCATTTCCGTATAGGACCAGTGGGGAATGTAGATGACTTCAAAACGCCCGGCCAGCGATTCACTCAAACCCTTTAGCAGCATGAGCTGTGATGAACCAAGCAGGATAAGTTTTATGGGAACATGATCAAAGCTGTCTTTATCCCAGTGGATTTTTACCTGGTTGCTCCAGTCAGGAATCTTTTGAATCTCGTCGATCACCAGCAAGGCTTCTGATAACTCTGCCGACCTTGCCTTCAGCCGGACCGTCTCCCACTGCTGTTGCAACCAAAGAGGTTGGGTTGCTTCATCCGCCGATGCATAATGCCAGGGGAAAGCATATTTTTCCAGAAGCTGCCGGACGAGCGTTGTTTTCCCAACCTGCCGGGGACCAATCAGTACCTGGACAAACTTACGTTTCATTCCAAGCCTCTCCTGGATTTTTGTGTAGTATGGACGCTGAAACATGATTGTGTTTTTGCAAATGCAATAATTATCTCAATGTATTGAGATATTTTACTCAACATGTTGAGTAAATTAAAATCCGACTTTCTTATCTGCTAGTTCAATATTCATGTTCTACATGAATGACCAATGAGCAATGACGAAATATCAATTCACAATATTGTCAATTTCTGATTGCTCATTCCTCATTGCTCATTCACCAAACTTACAATTTTGCCATCTCAATCCAACTCCTTCTCCCCCGCCCTGAATGTGGCCAACAGCACAGGTTTCATTAGGAAACCAATGAAGATCTCCATTCAACTTTATCTGGCATTAATAATATTGACATTTCCCCTGCAGAGTTGTACATTTGGTATGGTTTCCTGCACAAAACAAGTTTCATCCCATGAAATTCCTTCCCCGCAGCGTGATTCTGATACTTTTACTTATGGTCCTGGCTTCCTTAAAAATGGACACTTTAAGTGGATATAATGTCGCAACTGCTGCACAATCAGTCTGTACCGGAGACCTTAATCAAGATGGATTTAATGATATCGTAATTGGCAATAATTATAATTTTTCAACACAATGGGGTGGCATTTCTATTCTACGAAATCAAGGCTGGGGATACTTTGCTTTTACTGATTCAATCTTTGCTTATGCAAATGAATGGACTGTTTTAACAACTCAATTAGATTCAGACCCACATAAGGAAATAATATTTCAAAAATCAAATTCCATAACCCAGAATTTATATATTGAGATTATTTTCAATAATGTGATGACAGATACATTATTATTAAATGACACTCAACCAGGTTATGCGATCGATTATCTTGCATCTGGAGACATTGATGGTAATGGGCTTACTGATATTGTTTTTGCATCAAATCAAGGACTATTTTGGGGAGTCTTCTATAATTATGGGAACCGAATTTTTTCTGCTGCACAAATTCATCATGTCACAACCTATTACCCATCAGGTCTGGCTGTTGGCGATCTGAATAACGATGGCCGGGATGATATTGTGATTTGTGGACAGATTATAGATGTTTATTTCAGTTATCCTTCCGGATTTCAGAACCTACAGTTGAGTGCCGGTGGCTTTTCCGGCGGTGTCGCCATTTCTGATTTTGACTTGGATGGGAATAAAGATATACTTGGTAACTCCGGGATGGGATCAACGGTATTAGTCATGTACAGAAACAATGGAAATAGTACGTTTCAGCGGATGCCGGATTTCGTGTTTCAACCTTCCTGCGGACAATTTTTTGTCGCGGATTTTGATAATGACAGCTTACCAGATGTAATATATCAAAAAGGAGACAGGTCCGGATATATTCTCTGGTACAACCTGGGGAGTTTTCAGCTTGCAAATTCACAAACCATATCAGTTCCATCCCTTGGAGAGCCAACCCGTAGTTTTTGCTGTGTGGATCTTGACAATAATGGCTTTCTCGATATTGTTACTGTAAGATGTGTTTATATGGTAATTACCAATAATGTTGATATCCGCTTCAACGATGGTCTTGGCCATTTTGTGACCGACCCAGTTGTCGGGACACCGGGCCATATAGGCAGGATGCCGGGAGGTTTTAAGAATTATCCCAACCCTTTTCAGGATGAAACCATATTTAATTTTAACTTAAAGGAAACCGCATTGGTAGAATTATCCGTTTTTGATCTTCAAGGGAAGTTTGTAACATGTTTAACCAATCAAAAACTGGAAGGAGGTACACAGATTATAAAATGGCGCGGGCTCGACAATGGTGGTCAACCCTGCAAGCCCGGCGCCTTTATTGCTTCCCTGAAGGTGAACGGGAAGGCAATCAAGGCAATCAAGATTATAAGGGACTGATTCGGAGATTTTTTTGGACGTTGCTCTCAGGTAATCCTGAATGAGCAATGAGGAATGAGCAATCAGAAATTGGCAATATTGTGAATTGATATTTCGTCATTGTTCATTGCGTTTTTACCTTTTCTAGGTACGATTACCATTACTTTTGGTCACGGCAAAATGACATTTCCTGGTTCTGCGATTTTCATTTATTCATCCTCGTTTTCCACAGTATTGCCCACAAAATCTTCAGGATTTCTTCCAGGTCATCATTAAGTGAATCATATTCACCGGCAGAAATAGTTCCTGTATCTTTCAGCAACCTGATCCAGCAAGCGGTTTCCCTGGCTTCCTTGTATGCAATCGACAATTTCATGGAGAATTCCGCCTTTGAAATTCCGGCAATTGCCTCTTCCACGTTCGCTGCAATGGATGTTCCACTTCTGAGTATTTGGTTGATCAATACTGCCTCGGCCTTCCGTAACTTCAACTCCCTTGTCAGTTTTATGATCCTGACGGCGAAGCCATACGACCTCTCTTTGATGATATTTGGTTTCATTTTCCATCCAATTTTGGTTTGTATTTCACCATACGCTGCTTAATCCCTCATGAAACCAAAGGTTCTCTCCCGGTTGAAAACTTTTTCAATTTTCATCCTATATTGCCAATTGTTTTTGTACATTGTTCATTCCTCATTTGCTTTTCCTTCAAAGAACTATTTCCACTACTTATTGCCAATTTCTGATTGCTCATTCCTCATTGCTCATTCACCAAACTTACAATTTTGGCTTTACGATTCGAAAACTGAATACAAACAGGAATGGTTGCCAGACATTCAAGGTTGTATGGGAATGATGAATTTTTTTTGTACTCTATATTCATGTTCTACATGAATGACCAATGAGCAATGACGAAATATCAATTCACAATATTGCCAATTTATGATTGCTCATTCCTCATTGCTCATTCACAAAACTTACAATTTTGGCTTCCCGTCCCGACTACTGAAAGTAAGCGGCAATGTTCGCCAGAAAATCAAGATAACCTAGAACTGATTCCCCGTATTTAGTGAAAATAATATTCATGCTTTGCCTGAATGAGCAATGAGGAATGAGGAATTGTCAATTGACAATAAATAATTTTTTGCACACCCCAAAACCCAATGAATTTACTTGATTAACAGGTACGAAATGTTGTATATTTGATCGTATCAACAACTCACCCGCTAAACTGAACTCTATGGAAATTACCCACAATGTTGTCGGATGGTTTGAGATCCCGGTCACCGACATGGACCGGGCAGTGAGGTTTTATGAAGCCGTGTTTGAATTCAAACTCACCAGGGCAAAAATGGGTCCGCTCGATATGGCCTGGTTTCCCGGTGTTGCAAACTCAATCGGGTCGGCAGGGTCACTTGTATTTCATCCCTACCATTACCAGCCCTCGGGCAACGGAACGCTGATCTATTTCACGGCCTTCAGCGGTGATGTATCCATTGAACTGGCTAGGGCGGAGGCCGCAGGCGGGAAGATATTGATGCGCAAATCGCTTATTTCCAAAGATGTGGGCTATATGGGGATATTTCTCGACAGCGAGGGAAACCGGATGGCGCTGCACACACACTGAGGTAGCGAGGTAGCGAAATAGCGAAATGGTGAAATGGCGAAATAAGGGTCAGTCTATAGCAAGTATTAAAAATAGAGGACTATTTAAAAACATGGAAAGGAAAATGAAGTATTTTCTGCTTAATAGGCTGGTATTGGGTCTCCCTCCCCTGGAAGGGGAGGGACGGGGAGAGGTCAAGTACGGCAGATGAAGACTGCCCGGTTATAACTGCCATGATTGTGCTGAATCAGATTAAATATTAATTCTCTTCCATATGAAAAAAAGTAACTGGCCTAAAATCCTTGGCAGCCTGGTTGCTGTCGTGGTCCTGATTTCAGTTTTAATCGTGCTGTACATCGTCTGGTTTCTGCCGGATATTCCATTGAAGGAGATCAGGGTGGAGACTTCCTCCCTGCGCGTCGAACGCGGGAAGTACCTCGCCAACCATGTGATGGTATGCGTTGATTGCCATTCAACCCGCGACTGGGGCAGGTTTTCAGGTCCCATGGTTCCCGGCACCGAAGGGAAAGGCGGCGAGGTGTTCGACCAGAAAATGGGCTTCCCGGGCAGTTTCAGCTCACCCAACATTACACCCTACAGGCTGAAGGATTGGAGCGATGCCGAAATCTACCGCGCCATCACCAGCGGGGTGAGCAAAGACGGCCACCCGCTCTTCCCCATAATGCCCTACCCCGCCTATGGTACGCTCGATACAGAGGATATTTATGCGGTGATTGCCTACATCCGCTCCCTTGCCCCTGTTGAATCCTCTCCCTCGCGCTCCGATCCCACATTCCCGATGAACATTGTTTTGCATCTTTTCCCGGGAAAAGATGCCCCCGGCACGCGACCTGCCGCAACCGACACCGCCGGGTACGGCGAATACCTGGTCAGGGCCTCGGGGTGCATCGAGTGCCACACCCCTGCGCGGCACGGCCAGATCGACAGATCGCAGGCCTTCTCGGGGGGAAGGGAGTTTGAACTGCCCGATGGCATGCTGAGCTCTTCAAACATCACCCCCGATCCTGAAACCGGCATCGGGAACTGGACCCTGCCTCTGTTTTTGGCCCGTTTTAAAAGTTACGATCCCGCACTGCACCCGGCCAGGGTAATAACCAAAGGCGACCAGCAAACCATCATGCCCTGGACCATGTACGCAGGGATGGATACCACCGACCTGGCAGCAATTTACCGGTACCTGCATGGGCTGGCACCGGTGAAGCACAAGGTGCTGAAGAGCAGGCCACTGGTTGGTAAATAGCGAAATGGCGAAATGGCGAATTGCGAAGCAATCACGAACACCCGAAAGAAATAAATATAATCGTGAGTAAATAGCGAAAATTACAGCCTGTTTAGTTCGGTTTTTGCTGAGTGGAATTCGGCCATGATTTCATGAATGATTTCAGCCGAGGGTTTGATGCTGCTGATCAGGGCGGCGACCTGGCCGATCTCAAGTTCTCCCTCGTCGGTCTTGCCTTCGAACATCCCTGCTTTTGCGCGGCCTTTCCCGAGCAGAGCCTTCAGCTCCTCCGGGGAGGCGCCACTGTCCTCCATTTGCTGAACCTTGCTGAAAAAATGGTTGCGGATCAGCCTCACAGGCATCACCGTTTTCAGGGTCAGCATAGTACCGCCATCACCAGCTTCGATAATCTTCTGCTTGAAGGCCATATGCGCCGATGATTCTTCGGATGCCACGAACCGGCTTCCTATCTGCACCCCTTCGGCACCCAGGGCCATTGCAGCCAGCATACCCCGGCCGGTGGCAATCCCTCCTGCTGCCATCAGCGGAAGGTTCGTCACACTCCTTACCAGGGGGACCAGGGTGAATGTAGTGGTCTCCTCCTTCCCGTTGTGGCCGCCTGCTTCAAAGCCCTCCGCAACAATTGCATCAACGCCCGACTGGTCGCATTTAACCGCCGATTTCACATTGGCAACCACGTGCACCACGGTTATTCCATGTTGCTTCAGATAGGGTGTTTTGGTGGCAGGGTTCCCGGCAGAGGTAAATACGATCTTCACCCCTTCACGGATGATTATATCGAGCTGTTCATCCAGCCGGGAAAAGATCATGGGAATGTTTACCCCGAAAGGCTTGTCGGTGGCGGCTTTGCATTTCCTGACCTGGTCAAGTAGCACCTCCGGGGTCATCGACCCTGCTCCCAGCAACCCAAGTCCCCCGGCATTGCTCACGGCGGAGGCCAGCCTCCAGCCGCTGCACCAGATCATCCCCGCCTGGACGATGGGAACGTCAATTCCGAAAAGAGAGGTAATGCGATTAACTATTTGCATTCTGCCCTTTGCATTTTGCCCTTTGCATTTTGCATTTCCATCATCCTCTTTTATACACAATCGACACCAGCGTCTTGTCATCCCCTCCCATATTCACGGTAAGCCCGTAGGGACGGTCAGCAGGGATCTCCACCTGGGCATCTCCGGCCTTCCCGGTCAGCTGCTCGAGGATTGTCACCGCCTGGTGCACTCCGGTGCCCCCGGTCGGGTGCCCCCAGCCCACCAATCCGCCGGTGGTATTGATTGGGAAACGGCCGGTGCGCGAAGTGTGGCCTTCGAGGATGAAATCGGCTCCTTTGCCCTTTTCTGCAAAACCAATGGCTTCCATGCACATCAGTCCTGCGATGGTAAAGCAATCGTGAATCTCGGCGGTGGCGACCTGGTCGCGGGTAATCCCTGCGGATGCCAGCGCCATTTTCACAGCCTCTTTGGTGGTGGTCAGTTCGGCAGGATCAACGGGAGGTTTTGTAATATCCTCCTCCATCTGTCCCCAGCCCTTAACCTCGATGGCTTCAGTTGCCGGTATGCCGCAGCGTTTCAGTCCCTCCTCGGAGACGATGGCGATGGCCGATGCCCCGTCGGAAACCTTTGAACAATCGAATACGGTTAAGTTATCTATGAATGTCCGGCCGTTTGGCTCCATCATGGCGAGGGCCTCCAGGTCCTTTACCGTGTTATGGTATTCCTGCGCGGTAGGGCAAAGCCGTGCATTTTCGATGGCATTGCGAAACCAGCGCGCCAGTGCCTGGCGGGTCTTCTCCCTGCCGTATTTTTCAAAATAGGCGCCGGCACGGTCGCTAAACTGCCCAGGGAAGAAATAGGCATGCCCCGTTTTCCGGTTCTTGAACCACCCGGCACCGGCCAGGAAGTCGGCACAATAGATCGCCTTCACCGTATTCTGAACTTCGACGCCAATCACCAGCACCACCTCCGCCGTTTCGGCCAGCACGCTTTTTATGCCGCTCATCAGGGCAAGGCCGCCCGTGGCACAGGCTCCCTCGACGCGGATGGCGGGTTTGTAGCGCAATCCCTCGTCAACAAAAGGGAAGAACGCGGCCAGGTTGGCCTGCCTGTTAAACCGGGATGCCATAAAATTGCCGATCACGCATTCGTCCACATTGGCGGCTCCGCCAATCATGCCAAGGGTTCCCTGCCCGGCTTCCCGGATATATTCCTCCAGCCCGGGACGCTCCTTTTTGGGGTTGAATTCCTTACGGCCGGTCCCCATCGAGAGGGTGTTGTACCCGGCAACCATATATACTTTTCGTCTCATAATTATCGTTGAAAGAGGTTCATTATAAATAGTTATTTATCGGACCGTAGGCATGGAAGAAGCCGGTGAGCAGAACGGTATTGACATCGTTTTCGTTACCTGCTACCCCCGAATTTACCAGCTGCTGCCCGATTTCGCACGAGCGGGTGGCGTAAAACCTTGCCAGTTCCGCCCCCAGCCCCGATGCAGCCTTAAGCTGGCCAAAATAATCCCGGAGGATCTCCTCTTTTGCCTTGTTTCCAACCACTGTTTTCCATGCGGGAGCGACCGGCAGGGCGCCGAGTTTTGCATCCACCCCTGCCTGGATTCCGCTGATGGCTACGTAGGCTTTGGTTGCCGGGTCGAAAATGGCAACAGGCCGGCCCTTCTCATATTTCAGGATACCATCCTTCTGTGAACCATCGGAATATTGCCCTCCCTTAACACCAAGTGCCAGGAGTCTGTCAAGGAGCGGACAGTGAATGGTCTCCTCCTTCAGGTGATGATCCATCACCGACATGATGAAACTGCAGACATCCACACCTACGTAATCAACTAGCTGAAATATCCCCATGGGCCTGACCAGCAGGTCCTGGCTGATCCTGTTCATGGCATAAACCGCCTCAACAAAGGAGAACCCGCTGCCAAGCTTCTCCACTTCGGAAGCGGCATGAAGGATGTCGCGCATGAAATGGCCGTTGCCAATAAACCCGGCCACATCGTGCGAGGGAACCACCACCTTGCGCAGGCTTTTGGCATAGGCAAGGGCAAATTCCTCCACCCCGGGAAGGGTGTTTTCCGCCTTTATGATCTCCACCAGCTTCTGTACGGCAGGAGGGTTGTAAAAATGGAAACCGATGATCCGTCCACCCAGCCCCGCACCTTCATCGAGCTTGGTGATGGGAATCGAAGATGTATAAAAAAAGAGAGCATATTCATTTC
>JBAXFZ010000156.1:0-8909 GCA_037139685.1 Bacteroidota bacterium | reverse complement strand
TGGCAGTGCCTGCTTAAAATCGACCAGGTTGACTGCATGGTGGTTCGAAATGGCGATTACTGCCGGGCTTCTATACCAAACCCCCATCAGCCAGATGGCTTCCAGGTTCAGGTGGACAAACTCATCCAGCTTCTCCTCGGGAATGTTCCCCAGTGTTATTACGTAACCCGCTTCCCTGCTAAGTTCCCAAAGCCAGACCCAGGTGTTGATCTCATAAATAACCGGATTTTTTTTCCAGAGTTCCATAAATATCCTTTTGTTGAAATGAGTCCAATCAGCAAGGCTGGTGGTTTATCTGAAAGTTGCCGTTTTGTTTGAAGGGATGCCAGATGATTGTTTCATTCGTCGGCTTCTTTCCATTGCTTAAGCCGGGATGAGATAAATTCGATGACCTTCAGGTGCTCCTCCTTACCGGTGCCCGTAACATCAATTGGTTCGCCGAATGCGATGTGCACTGGTTTGTTACGGTCGATCGGCCCCAGATAATTGGAAATCCTTCCAAATCCCCAGAAATCGGTTTTTACAGCCACCGGGATCACCTGGGCGCCGGTTTTAGCGGCCAGTTTTGTACCAAGCGAATTGAACTCCGATGGTTGAAATTCGGTCCTGCGGGTACTTTGGGGAAATATGATAATTGAAATTCCGTGTTGCAGCCTCTCAGGGCCCTGTTCCAGTACAATCCGGAAATCTTCCCTCGGGTTTGACCGGCTGAGAACGATGGGATTCCTCGACAGCATTACATCCCTGAAAGCCCAGTGTTTGACCAGTGCGTCCTTGACTACAAATGTTACATTGGTGAGTGGCTGGATAATCCCGGGCAGGATCATGGTTTCGAGCGTGCTCATGTGGTTGCTCAGGAAAATGACAGGCCTGGTGCATTGCCTGATGTAATCCAGCCCCGTAATGTGGATCCGCCCCCCGCAACGTTCCACATCGGTGAAGATGTCGTGCGACGAACTGATCCATTGTGCAGCATCAAACAACCCACTCCGCGAAAGTCGGCGCGAACGGAATACCGTTCGGAGGAAGAGAAGTGTGAAAATAAACCTGGAACTGAATGTAATCCGGTCTAAAAGTAGATGTGGTGTGGTTTCGGAAGTATGATATTCGCTGCTGGCTGTAATTTCGGTACGCATGTATTTATTCGTTTATTATTCTTACTTCGGTGCGCCTGTTTTGCTGACGGCCGTCTTCGGTTGAATTATCGGCAACCGGCTGGGTTTCGCCATAACCTTTTGCAATGACCCTGCCTGCCCCGATCCCGCGAAGGAGCAGGTAATCCCTGACGGCCTTGGCCCTTCCTGCAGAGAGCTCCTGGTTGGCCTCTGCAGTGCCTGCATTATCGGTATGGCCTGCAATCTCGATGACCATTGATGGTTTAAGTTTGAGGGCTTCGGCAAGCTCGTCGAGAGCTGCATTGGATTCCTTTCTTAACCCTGCCTTGCCTGTGTCGAAAAAGACATTCTTCAGGGTGAATTTTTTCGGCGGATCGTATTTCATGCTGAAGGCATAGGTCATACGATGGTCGCCCCCGGGGACATCAATGTCGTGGTACCTGACCTGCTGGCTGAAATATTTATAATAAATGTCGTATTTGTCGCCTGATGGAATGAGGATGGTGCATTTCCCCTCCGGGTTTGTAATTCCCTGGTAACTCTTTTTTGATTTCTGACTGACGAGCGAAATGATTTCTCCCTGCCGTGGTTTCCCGCTTTTACTGGTTGCGGCAACATTGAAAACAGCTTCATTGTCAGTAGGTTTAATCTCCTGCGCCTTGATTCCGGGCGGGGGAAAACAAAGCAGAAAGAAAAAAACAAGGGCGGAACAATGAAGTGATCTCATATTTTTGTTTCAGTTTTTGATTAAGGATGTGGCTCTCAGTTTCAATAACCAAAGATACTGAGTTTTTAAATTGCAGAACCTAAACCCTTTTTTCTTAATATTGTTTTAAAAACCAATGATTATGAAAGGTTGGCGGATGCTCTTCATTTTTGTTCTCTGCCTTGCAGGAACGGCAGGATGGGCCATGATACGGTTGCCTTCGGTACTCTCCTCCGGCATGGTTTTGCAGCAGCAATCGGTTGTAAATATCTGGGGATGGGGCTCTCCCGGCGAAAAGGTGACACTCACGGCAAGCTGGCTTGTCGAAGAGCCCTCAGCCATTGCTGATGCCACAGGAAAATGGCTGATCAGGATACCGACGGGCAGGGCAGGCGGAGGGTATTCGATTACCATCCGGGGTACGAATACAATTGTGTTGTCGGATCTCCTTTTCGGTGAGGTCTGGCTCTGCTCGGGCCAGTCGAATATGGAATTTACGATCAAAATGCTAGGGGGGTGGAAATTCTACAGGGCCGAAAAGAGGGATATAAAAAAACATGACTATTCGCAGATCAGGTTTTGCCAGGTTGAACATGCGCAATCGGGTGTTCCCCTTGATTCGTGCAGGAGCAGGTGGACAAAGGGTTCTCTCGCATCTGTCGCAGAATTCAGTGCCACCGCCTGGTTCTTTGGTGAGTGCCTCTATGACTGGCTGCAGGTGCCCATCGGGCTGATCTCTTCAAATATCGGGGGTACACCGGCTGAAGCCTGGACCGACAGCCTTGCCATGGCCTCCGACCCGGGTTTGCACTATTACCTGAATTCCCCCAACGGCCAGCACAGGGATGCAGGGAGGGCTTCGGTCCTCTACAATGCGATGATCCATCCTTTGACAAACTACGTGATTAAGGGAGTAATATGGTACCAGGGTGAAACCAATATACTTGATGCCGACCTTTATGGGAAGTTGTTCCCTGCAATGATCCAAAGCTGGCGAAGGGCATGGAATACGGGGGATTTCCCATTCTATTTCGTACAGATAGCCCCGTTCGATTATAAGGAACAATTCCCGGCTGCCGCATACCTGCGGGAGGCGCAAATGAAGGCGCTCTCATTGCCAAATACAGGAATGGCCGTTACGATGGACATAGGAAACACCCTCAATATCCACCCCAAAAACAAAAGAGAGGTAGGTCAGCGGCTGGCTTTTTGGGCTTTGTCAAAGACCTACGGCAAGGCCAGCCTGGCTTATTCCGGCCCGGTTTTCAACCATTGCAGCAGGGAAGGAAATGGTTTTCGCATCTTTTTTGACTTTGCAGAAAGCCTGGAAACGAAGGGAGGAAAGCCGGTGTGCTTTACCCTTGCGGGGAATGATGGGAAGTTCAGGCCGGCCGGGGCAGTCATCGAGGGAAAAACCGTTGTTGTGTCAAGCGAAAGTGTCCCCGACCCCGTTTATATCCGGTATGCATTTTCAGATACAGATTCGGTAAACCTGTTTAACCAGGCCGGGCTGCCTGCTGTCCCGTTCCGAACCGATACGATACCACTGCTGGTGAGGAATGTAAACATTGAAATTAAAACCGACAGCCTCGAAAACCGCAGGTACCTTACCCTGTCATGCGCTGAGGACGGTGTGCAGATTCATTTCACGACCGACGGAAGCGATCCTGGCATCCAGTCTCCCCAATACCTGCACAGGGTACTCCTCGACAGGCCTGCAAAAATCAGGGCCTGTGCCTTTAAAGGACCGATAGCCTCCGCAATCTCCGGTGAAGTCGATTTCCTGAAGCACCGGGGGGTTGATAAACAGGTTGCTACCAGGTTTGCCTTCTCTCCGTCGTATAAGGGAGGGAAGAATGCCCTGCTTGACGGTATCAGGGGCTCGGCGGCTTTTTATGACGGCCAGTGGCAGGGCTACCTGGGGGTTGATTTTGAAGGTACGATCGATCTTGGCCAACGCTGCAGGGTCGACTCGGTCGGAGTTTCAGCTTTGCGTGATGAAAATTCCTGGATTTTCTTACCACTCCTTGTTGATATAAGCACTTCGGTGGATGGGGTCATCTTTTCAAAGGTAGCCGGGTTTACGACCGGGAAAGTGCAACCCCAGCATGAACCATCCATCAGGACATATACGTGGAAACGTTCACCCAACCAGCCGGGAGATGGCGGGGGGGGCAAAGTATCACCTGAAATCCGGTACATCCGGATTTATGCAAAAAATATCGGGAAGTGCCCCAAATGGCATCCGGGGTCGGGAGAAAAGTCGTGGTTGTTTTTGGATGAGATCACTATCTGGTGAAGCGGCTAATAACCCACGCAAGGGATCTAATCATACCACCCGGCGTACATATTGTAATTTCGGGAGATGCGGTTTACCTGTCCTTCGAGCAATGCCTGGTCGATATCTTTTACCTTCCTTGCGGGAAGACCGGCCCAGACCGAACCCGATTCAACCACCGTACCTTCGGTAATGAGGGCTCCTGCGCCGACGATGGAGTTGCTGTTGATCACGGCTCCGTCCATGATGATGGCACCCATCCCGATCAGGACATTGTCATGGATGGTGCAGCCATGGATGATGGCATTGTGGGCGATGGATACGTTATTGCCGATGTTCACGGGGGCCTTCTGGTAGGTGCAGTGGATGATCGCCCCGTCCTGGATATTAACGTTGTTACCGATGCGGATGGAATGAACATCGCCGCGAACCACGGCATTGAACCATACGCTGCAGTCATCGCCCATGATGATATCGCCTGTGAGTGTGGCGTTATTGGCCAGGAAGCAATTTTTTCCCATAGCAGGGACGACGCCTTTAACTGATTTTATAAGTGCCATTTAATTCAGGTTTAATATTTCCGCCAACCCTGCAGGGTAGCTAACCTTGTCAGGGTTTTGAAGGAGCGCTTCTGGGGTAGTCGAGGGAATAGTGTAATCCCCGGCTTTCGTGACGACGACGTGCTGCCTTGATGATCAGGTAGCCGATGTTGATCAGGTTCCGCAACTCGCACAACCGGGTGGTGAGAATTGATTTGTTGTAGAGATCTTCCGATTCACGGTAAAGCAGCTCGAGCCTGTCGAAGGCACGCTGTAACCTCAGGTTGGAACGTACGATTCCCACATAACTGCTCATGATCGCCTGGAGTTCCTTCATCGACTGGGTAATCAGGATCATCTCCTCATTCAGCACCATCCCTTCGGCATTCCAGTCGGGGATTTCGTGGCACAGGCTGATGTTTTTTATCTGGCTGCTCGCCTCCACACTGGCCCGGTGCGAGAATACCAGCGACTCGAGCAGCGAGTTTGAGGCCAGCCGGTTTGCACCATGCAACCCGGTTGAGGAGCATTCGCCTGAAGCAAACAGGTTTACGATCGAACTGCGGCCTGATTCGTCGACCTTGATCCCGCCACAGGTATAGTGAGCGGCAGGAACTATGGGGATCATATCCTTGCTTATATCGATGCCGATGCTGAGACATTTGGCATAGATGGTCGGAAAATGGTTGATCAGTTCATTTTTATTCAGATGCCGGCAGTCGAGCCAGAGATAATCCTCCCCGCTGAGCTTTAGCTCGTTGTCGATGGCCCGGGCCACAATGTCGCGGGGGGCCAGCGACAGCCGTGAATCATATTTGTGCATGAACTCCTTGCCATCCCTTGTCCGGAGCACGGCGCCAAAACCGCGCATGGCTTCCGTGATCAGGAAAGCGGGTTTTTCCTCCGGATGGTAAAGGGCAGTCGGGTGAAACTGGATGAACTCCATATTTTCAACAACTCCTTTGGCCCTGTAAACCATTGCTATCCCGTCGCCTGTTGAGATAAGCGGGTTCGTCGTATTGTTGTAAACATTCCCGGCCCCCCCGGTTGCAATGAGGGTTATTTTCGAGAGGATTGTATCGACCAGGCGGGTTCTCGGATTCATGACAAAGGCCCCAAAACAGGTAATGTCCGGAGTCCGGCTGTTTACCTCAACACCCAGGTGATGCTGCGTGATGATGTCGATTGTAAAATGGTCCTCGAGGATCTCGATGTTGGGGTGTTTTTTTACCTGGTCGAGCAGTGTATTCTCAATCTCCCGGCCGGTACTGTCCTTGTGATGGAGAACACGGTATTCGGAATGGCCGCCCTCTTTTGCAAGGTCGTACCTGCCGGTGCTGGTCTTGTCGAATTTTGTTCCCCATTTCACCAGCTCCTTGATTCGGTCGGTTGATTCCTGGATTGTAAACCTGACCACGTGTTCATCGCAGAGCCCGTCGCCTGCAATAATGGTATCGCTGATATGCTTTTCATATGAATCGGGTGTGTACATCACCGCGGCAATGCCTCCCTGGGCCCAGCTTGTAGCGGTATCATCCATTTTTGACTTGGTGATGATGCAGACCTTTCCATGCTTCGCAACTTTGAGAGCAAAGGTCAGCCCGGCAATTCCCGATCCGATCACCAGGAAATCAACATATTTTCTCATGGCGTAATATTATAGGTCGAGCAATAACTTTACGGGATCCAATCCCTCTGTAAGCATTTTTGCTGGTTCTTCAAGCAGTTCCTTGATCCTGACCAGGAAGCTGACCGATTCACGGCCATCGATGACACGGTGGTCGTAAGAGAGGGCAACATACATCATTGGGGCTATGACGACCTGGCCATTTATTGCGATAGGACGATCCTGGATTTTATGCATTCCAAGAATGGCACTTTGCGGCGGATTTAATATCGGCGTCGACATCATGGAGCCAAAAACACCGCCGTTGGTGATGGTGAAGGTGCCGCCTTTCATATCGTCGATGGTAATCCTGTTATCCCGTGCCTTCCCGGCAAGTTCCTTGATCCTGAGTTCGATTTCCGAAATGCTCATCATCTCTGCATTGCGCAGTACAGGAACAACCAGTCCCTTAGGGGCGCTGACGGCAATTCCGATATCGACAAACCTTGGCGTTATAAGTTCATCCCCGTCGAGCATAGAGTTGACCTGCGGGAATTCCTTCAAGGCGATGATGACAGCCTTTGTGAAAAACGACATAAACCCGACGCCAACGCCGAACCGCTCCCTGAACGATTCTCCGTATTTTTCCCTGATCTTCAGGATGGCCTGCATGTTAACCTCGTTGAAAGTGGTGAGCATGGCCGTTTGATTCTTTACCGACACCAGGCGCTCGGCGAGTTTCATCCTGAGCGTGGTCATCTTCTTCCGGTCAATTTCCCGGGATCCGCTGTATGTTATTGTTGCGGAGCTTTCCTTCTTCAGGCTGATAAACGATTCGATGTCCTTCCGGGTTAATTTTTTCCCGGGATAGGCATTTGAGAGATCCTGTACGTTGACCTTCTTGTCTTCCAGGATCTTCCGGGCAAGCGGGGATGCATGAAGAACTGCAGCAGCCGGGGCCGATCCAATCTCTTTTGAAATACCTGATACCCCTGCAGCCTGGTTCACCGGGGAGGATGCAGGCTGGGCTGGAATAGTTTTAATATTTACATTTTGAATTTTGGTTTTTGAATTTTCATCCTGCCCGGTCTGCGGCCCGATGGTTGCAATCACGGCGCCAACTGCAACGGTTTCACCTTCTGAGACAAGGATTTTAATAATCCCGTCTTCGGGAGTGGTAACAGGAAAGGAGGCCTTGTCGGAGTCAATCTCCACAATTTCCTGGTCCTTTTCAACGGACTCACCATCTGAAACCAGCCATTTGGCAAGTTGTACCTGGGTTATCGATTCTCCCGGACTGGGAACTTTGATCTCTGTTGCCATATCAATGATTTAGGGTGCAAAGATATAGAATATTCCGGCTGAAGTACCGGGAATTCGCTCCGCCCCGGCTGACGGGGATTGGATCATTCCGTCACTCAGTTTACCTGGTATTCGTGTTCCGCGCAATGAAGCCGGCATGATTCGTTTGCATGTTCGCAGGTGCATTTTCCAAGGGCTTTCTCGACGATAAGCCGCTGCTGGATTTTATGAAGCCTGGAGGAACCGGTGGCGGGGCTGCCGCTGGCGGGCCTGGCTACATGATGCAATGGTACCGTATTGAAATTGATCGAGATGAATTTCCAGGCTCCCATATTTACAGGCTCCTCCTGGACCCACTCCCAGTGCGTGGTCAGGGAGTATTTGGCAACGATGGCATTCATCTGACTGATGGGCAGCGGGTAGAGCTGTTCCAGGCGGATAATGGCTACATCCTCCTTGGCCTGTTTTTCCCTTTCTTCGAGCAGGTCGTAATACACCTTGCCGCTGCAGAACAGGACCCTTCGCACCTTTGCAGGATCAGCAGATGCATCATCGATCACCTCCAGGAACCTGCCCGTGGTAAAATCAGCAGGGGCGGAGATGCAACGGGGATGGCGCAAAAGGCTTTTAGGGGTAAACACCACCAGTGGTTTGCGGAAAGGCCAGTTCAGCTGGCGGCGCAGTAAATGGAAGAAGCTGGCTGGCGTGGTGCAGTTTGCGATCTGGATATTGTTATGCCCGCACAGCGACAAAAACCTTTCAAGGCGCGCCGAAGAGTGCTCGGGACCCTGTCCTTCGTAGCCATGAGGCAGAAGCATCACCAGGGAGTTCATCACACGCCATTTTTCTTCGGCACTCACAATGTACTGGTCAATAACGATCTGGGCGCCATTCATAAAATCACCAAACTGGGCTTCCCATATGGTAAGTGAGAAAGGCGAAGCCAGGGAATAGCCATATTCAAATCCGAGTACACCGTATTCCGAAAGCGGGGAGTTGTGTATCTGGAAAGGAGCCTGCTTCGCGCTGATATTCTGCAAAGGAGTGTATTTCTCTTCCGAATCTTCCATGGTTAGCACGGCATGACGGTGTGAGAACGTACCCCTTTCGGAATCCTGTCCGCTTACGCGTACCGGTATTCCTTCTTCGAGCAGGGAAGCATAGGCAAGCAGTTCGCCCATGGCCCAGTCGACGGCGCCTTTATCCACAAACATGGTCCTGCGGTCTTCCATCAGGCGGACAAGTTTCTTAAAGAAGGGTTTTCCGTGGGGTACCGTGGTTATTTTTTGAGTCAGTTCGAGCAATATGTCGAACGGTACGCTGGTATCCACTGGTTTCAGGAAATCTTCTTCAGTAGCCGGGG
>JBAXFZ010000155.1:0-8942 GCA_037139685.1 Bacteroidota bacterium | reverse complement strand
CTGGAAACGTCAATAAAGATACTCTAACCTACTATAAAAATTCTTATCTGTTTTTTCAGGGAACGAAAAATCAGTTATACTAATCATAATACCCCTTTGCTACGTTTAGCGGCAGCATGAAAATTGACAAAATCTGAAAAGGGTTTCTTCATTTTTTGGTAAACCCGGGAGAATCCCTGGTTTCGGCAGGCGAGTAGAAAAATAGGTTATTTTTGCCAAAAAAAAGTATGCTTAAACCCCTGGCACCAATTATCCTGTTTTTCCTGTTTTTTGGAAATATTATACTTGCACAGAAGGAGGATTCGCTGGTAATCCGGAAGATCTTCACAGAGACGATATCCGACACGACTGCTTATCATAACCTTCGGTATCTGTGTACCCGGATTGGGGGTCGGTTGTGTGGTTCTCCGCAGGCGGAAAAGGCCGTCCAATGGTCAAAAACGACACTCGACGCCATGGGTTTGGATACAGTATGGCTCCAGGAATGTAAGGTTAGGCACTGGGAGCGGGGAAATACCGAAGAGCTGGTGGTAAACCGGACCGGTTCCCCTGCCGTCAGGCTTCATGCCTGCGCCATAGGCGGGTCGATCGGTACAACCAGGGCCGGACTGAAATCACAGGTGGTTGAGGTGAAGGATTTTGACGAAATGAAGACGATCGGTCGGAAAAATATTGAAGGAAAGATCGTTTTTTTCAACCATCCACCTGATCCTGCCCATTATAATACCTTCGAGGTTTATGGCGAGTTGGTCCGCTACCGCGTTTACGGCGTGGATTATGCGGCATCGTACGGGGCTGTTGGCGTAATCGTGCGGTCGGCCACACCGGCGTATGACAATTTTCCCCATACCGGGGTCATCTATTATGCCGATACGGTGCAGAAGATCCCTGCCATGGCTGTAAGTACCAGGGACGCCGAGAAACTCAGCCGGTTGCTTAAAGCGCAGCCGGGGCTGGATATATCCATGAAATTGTGCTGTATCGAATATCCGGAAACGGTTTCATATAATGTGATTGGTGAAATACGGGGTGCCGTCCACCCCGAAAGGGTAATTGCCTTCGGGGGCCATCTCGACTCCTGGGATATAGGCCAGGGGGCGCATGACGACGGCGCCGGGGTGGTACAGGCGATCGACGTGCTGCGGATTTTCAGGGCAGCGCACATAAAACCGGAGTGCACGTTACGTGTCGTGCTGTTCATGGACGAGGAGATGGCGCAGCGGGGGGCCAAGAAATACGGGGAGTTTGCAAAGGCGCAGGAGGAGCTTTACACGAGTTCGCATATATTAGGCAAAACCGGGCAATTGTGTACGGGAAGTTATCATATTGCGGCGATCGAGGCCGACCGGGGAGGGTTTACCCCCTTTGGGTTTTCGATTGACGGCAGTGACGGACTGGTCAGCAGGATACGGGGATGGAAGGATCTGCTGCTGCCTTACGGGTTGTATTGGTTTGAAAAAGGGGGCAGCGGCGTCGATATCCGCGAACTGAAGACGCTGGGTGTACCGCTGCTGGGGCTGGTACCCGATTCGCAACGATATTTCGACTACCACCATTGCGCGAACGACACATTTGCCAACGTGAACCTGCGGGAACTTCAGACGGGGAGCTTTGCCATTGCCGCGATGGTTTACCTGATAGACAAATACGAGGTATACCGCACGGTTGAATTGTGAAATAAACAGGTTATCCATTAACACAACAACAAAAACATGATCACGCGCGAGGTTGCCCTGGAACTGCTTCACAGGCATATTCAAAATGAAAAGATGATCTATCACTGCCTGGCATCGGAGGCGGTGATGCGGGGAGTGGCCCGGAACCTGGGGCAGGACGAGGAGAAATGGGGACTTGCAGGGCTGCTGCACGACCTCGATGTGGAGGTCACCAATGCGGAAGCAGTCCTTCATGGCACACAGACGGAGGTGCTTTTAAAAGACTTCGATGTGGACGGGGAGGTGCTCGATGCCATCAGAATGCACAACGAATATTCTTCCGGGAAAGAGCGGAGCACCCTGTTCCAGCATGCGCTTGCCGCAGGGGAGACCATCACCGGGCTGATATTTGCCACCACCTACGTATATCCCGACAGGAAGCTGTCGGGGGTAAAGGCCAGATCGGTGGTTAAACGAATGAAGGAGAAAGCCTTTGCCGCGTCGGTGAAGCGGGAAAACATCCTCGAATGCGGGAAGATCGGGATCCCGATCGACCAGTTTGCCGAAATCGCGATCCAGTCGATGTTGCCAATTGCAGGGGAGATCGGGCTATGAAGTATAATTTTGACAAGTTAATTGACCGCACCAACACCTCGAGTGTAAAATATGATCTGCGGCAACCGGTTTTTGAAAAGAGCGATGTGATCCCGATGTGGGTTGCCGATATGGATTTCGAGACCCCTGACTTCATCCGCGATGCGGTCATCGGGCGTGCGGCCCATCCCGTATACGGCTACACCTTCAGGGATGCCGGCTATTACCAGCCTGTCGTGGAGTGGATGAAGTCACATCACGACTGGACCATAAGCAGGGAGGAAATTGTATTTACACCGGGGGTTGTTCCTGCAATCAATTTTGCCGTGATGGCCTTTACCAAACCAGGCGATAAGATCATCGTACAGCCCCCGGTCTATCCCCCGATCTACCGTGCAGTGACCGATCATGACAGGGTGTTGTCAAACAACCAATTAATCCCGGGTGAAAACACCTACCTGGTTGACTTCACGCTGCTTGAGGAACAGGCGAAGGATGCGGAGATGCTGATCCTTTGCAACCCGCACAACCCTGTGGGCCGTTGCTGGAGCCGGCAGGAACTTGAAAGAATTTTGCAGATCTGCCTCGAGCACAATGTCCTGGTGTTTTCCGATGAAATTCACGCCGACCTGGTCATGCCGGGGTTCAGCCACCAGGTGTTCGCCAGCCTGTCTCCCGGGGCGGCGGAAATCACCATCACGGCACATGCCCCAAGCAAAACATTCAACCTTGCCGGGCTTGCCACCTCCTCCGTGATCATACCGAACCCCCGGTTGCGGGCAACCTTTTCACAACTGATCGAAAAAATGCACCTGGGCATGGGAAACCTCTTCGGGAGCGTGGCATCGACCGCCGCCTACAGTTACGGGGAACCCTGGAGGCAGCAGCTTATCGCCTACCTGGCCGGGAACATGGAATTCACTGAAACCTGCATCATGGAAAGCATTCCCGGGTTACATATGTTCAGGCCGGAAGGGACCTACATGATCTGGCTTGATTTCCGGAATTTCTTTACCGATGACAGCACACTCAGGAGAATGCTCATCCATGAGGCAGGGTTGGGTTTTAACCCGGGCACGGAGTTCGGCCCCGGCGGGGAGGGCTTCATGCGCATGAATATCGCCTGCCCGCGGTCAACCCTGGAGATTGCTCTCGGCCGGCTCAGGGGGATGCTTTCCGCGGAACAGCCCCAACCCGGGTATGAAAATCTGTGCAGAAGAGGTCCGGCTGGTTTTTAAATGCCGAATTAATTAACTTTGTGCGATAACAATACCATAATTCAATTTATTATGATGCGGATTCTTGTCCCTGTTGATTTTGAACCCCAGTCGCTCATCGCCCTGGAACAGTCCTACAACCTGGCGCGCCTGCTCCCGGCAGAGATCGTGCTTCTCTATGTTTATGATCCGCCTGCAGGCCTCAGGTCCCTGTTCGGTGCCTCTTACGATGTGGAGATCATGGGCAAACTGGAGGAGAGACTTACCGGGCTCTCCGCCAAAGTGCAGGCCGAAACCGGGCTGCAGGTTTCAACTATCCTCGAAACCGGCCAGGTTTATTCAAAAATCCTTGAAACGGCCGATAAGATCCAGGCCCAGTTCATCATCATGGGCACGCACAGCCAGCCCGAACTTCCGGGGAACACCGTAGGGGTGCTGGGGGCAAACAGTTCAAGGGTGCTGCGTTCGACAAAATGCCCGGTCATCACGATCAATGCAAGACACCATTTCGATGGCTGCAGGAACATACTTCTTCCCCTGGATCTTACCGCGGAAAGCAGGCAAAAGGTTACGTGGGGCATCAGGATTGCCAAAATTTACGGGGCAGGGATCAAGGTTGTTTCGGGGATCTGGAGCAAAAACGACCCAGCCGTTCACAACAGGCTCCGGTTCCTGGCAGGGCAGGTAAAACAATTTATAGAGAAAGAGGGTATCTTATGTACGGCTGAAATCGTTGAGGATGTGCAAAATGAGAGAGCACTTATCCCAACCGTACTGAACTATGCGGAACAACAGGGCGATATCGACCTTATCATGATCATGACACAGCAGGAGGCTGGCGTGATCGAGTTTTTCGTGGGGTCACGCGCCCAGGAGTTCGTGCGCCTGTCGCCCATACCGGTCATGTCGATCGCGCCGAAAGAGCTGGGTTTCGTCTCCATTTTCAGCTGATAACCAAGAAGATGTATCGGTCAGTATAATTACCGGCAGAGGTGGCCGGCATGCCCGGCTATTCTAAAAAACCAGGGGAAAGATAAAAATCACCACGATGCTGTATATGAAATAGACCGGAAGATACCGGTTGATGATCCTTTCCATGCGGTCAAGCGGTTTTCCCCTGAAACCAGCAAGGTAAAGATCAGGCAAAACAAGGAGCAGGTTGACCAGTATCAGGATGTTTGAAACCATTACGACGGTCCGGTTGGGGGTAAACCCGTCAGACAGCCGGGTGATGATGGCCGAGAGGGCAAACAGGTCGATCAGCAGCGTAACCAGCGCCAGCAGGAACAGCAGGATTACATTAACTTTCCGGAGATCTGACTTGTCGAGTTCGGACAGGGAAAAGACTATAATCGCCATTACACACAGAAGCAGGATGTTGAAGATCAGCAGGAATTCACGGTTTTCCGACAGCCTGACCCCGGAGATGGCGATGGCCGCAAGGTAAACAACGGCAGAAAGAAGAACCAGGGGGGTAAAGATCCTTGCTATAACCGGTGCGATCCTGTCGGTAATGCCTGCATACAGGTCGATCAGCCAGGCCGCGATCACCGGGAGAACAGCCACGCCGGTGATCACCACATTTTCCGTGTAGAACTTTTCGATCTTAATACCAATCATCGCAAACATATTGATGGTCATTCCTGACAAAATCGCCCCGGCAATTGCCAGTAAACCGCTCATTATAGCCAGTTCACCGCAATAACGGATGAACCCGGAGACCTTCCCGGTGTTTTTATAGTCAAGGGAAACATAGGCCAGTGCAACAATGTATGCCATGAAAAGCGGGGCATGAATAAACGCCAGGATGGTTGTGTCGCTGTGCTTTCCCGGCAGCAGGTTCATAAAGATTGTAAGCGCCAAGGCGGGAAGGGCAAGAGGCAGGATATTCTTCCATCCCGTGATCCTGTTTTTGAAGATGAACCAGGCCGTAAGCCCGGCAAATACAAGGATACTGAGGTTACGGAAATAAAAATCCTCCGGTGTCATGATCTTCATGACAAGGGGCAGCCTTGCCAGCAAGGCGGTAATGATGGAAATTATAGCCACAACAGCAATCCCGTTTTTCAATGCAACGGGTTGCCGGCTTTGCCTTGTATCGTTAAGTCTTATTTGCCAGAATTTTACGAGGCCGGTGTCGATTCCGCAGGCGGCTTCATTGAAATCACGGGTAAAGGCAGTTTTATCTTTCCTGTACAACATCTCAAGCATTTCGGGATCTTCGATGTTTTGAATGATTTGTTCTTTCATGTCGCCTACTTCATTGTATCTGAGTAATATAAACTCCGGGTTTGTCAAATAATTGTGAGGGAGAAACAATAAAAAGTGTTTATATTTGATTGCTCATAAACAAAACCCATATGCGAATAGTGCTGATTTTTTTTCTCGCCACACTTCCTTTCTGCATTTTTTCGCAGGAAACGGATCTTCACGACCAGGCCGGAACGGCCCCGGCACCTTATAACCGGAACCGTGCACACATCGATACCATACACGGCAATTTTATCAAACTGAATGTTGCCAGGCTCCTGTTTGCTGATTTTGCCCTTTCCTTTGAGCGGAAAATATCAGGAAAAATATCGGTAGAAATGGAGTTCGGGTACCAGTACCCGATTCAGAGCCACGAGCATTCGGACATGGGTAACCCGTTTTTCGGGTTATTACTGTTATTGCCTGGCCAGGGATTTTCGCTGGAGGCCGGCCCGAAAATTTACCGCCTGATCCGGAATCACCCGGGATTTTACATTTTGCCCTGGCTGATCTTTAAGGAGATGTCGTGCACGGATGTTTCGTTTCCTCACTCCGTATACGGGAATACGGAAAAAAACTATGCATATGGCGATAACCGTTACCAGGTATATGGTGCCATACTCCGGGTAGGAACCATGAAGAAATTCGGTGGCGTGATATTTGATTTTTACGCCGGGGCCGGAATCAAGGTAAAGAGCAATCATTATGAGCTTTACGGGTACTGGGATAATGAGAAGGAGGAGTTGTTCCAATACAGCAAAGACGGTTCTCCGGTTTCAACCCGGAAAACAACCGTATACCCGGCAATCAGCCTGGGGCTGAAGATCGGGTTTGGATTCGGCAGATAACCCGGAGAAGAACAGGAAAGGGTGGTAATCTCATCTTGCACCCGTCATTCCTCCTTTTCAAGGAGCCGTTCAATCCTCATGTCAGGCATAAGCCACATCAGGGCTACCAGCGCATAAAGCACCTGTGCCATCAGGGGCAGAATAAATGCGCAAAGGATAGCAAGGGCATAAATCACCAGCGAGATCTTCCCTTTGAAGTCGCTACCGATCGCCCTGGCCAGGACCGAATCGCTCCCGTGCCGGTAAAGAATGAAACGAACCAGCACATAGTACGCCATTGCCGCCATCAGGAGTACGATCCCATACAAGGCGACCGGAGGACCCGCAAATCCGTGTTCCCCCATCCAGGCTGTTGTAAAAGGGATCAGGGAAAGCCAGAAAAGGAGGTTCAGGTTTGCCCAGAGGATCCCCCCGTTCACTTTTTTTACCGTATGCAGAAGATGGTGATGGTTGTTCCAGTAGATTCCAATGAAAGCGAAGCTCATTACATAGCTGAGGATCTTTGGAATCAGCGGCTGAAGGGAGGTGAAAGAGATGCCGGCCGGGGGACGAAGTTCCAGTACCATAATCGTAATGATGATGGCGAGTACGCCGTCACTAAAGGCTTCCAACCTGTTCTTTGTCATTTGATCTGAGATTTGATTGGGCCAAAAATAAGGATTATTTGGATGATGATGATTAATCAGTCACCCCGGGCAACTATTGCAGGCAGAAAGGTGTCTGCTGAATAATAAATTTTTCTCGCAATGCTACACTCACAACATCAACTCCCTGATGCTGAAACTGCCACAATCAAATCTTTGAAACGGTTAAGAATCACTGTTTTCCTATTTTCAGGGATCATCATGATCCTTTCAGCCACCAATGTCTTTTTCTTTATCAAGGCATCGAGGGCAACTAACCAGGCGAATAACCTCCGTCTCACCAGCAGCCCGTGTTCACTGGCCATCCTGCGGATGTCAGAAACTCATGACAAGTACACACGACCGCTGCTGCTTGCCGAATCGGAATCGGAATCGGAAGCTTTCTCATCCCTGAAAGCTGAAATTGCCTCATTCATCGAGCAATCACAGAATAATGGAATGATCAGTTCCGCATCGGTTTATGTGAAGGACATGAATTCGGGCTTCTGGACGAGCATGTACGGGAACAGGGAATACCATCCCGGCAGTCTCATGAAGGTGCCGATCCTGCTCTATTTCCTGAAACAGGAGGAACTCCGCCCGGGCACCTTAAAAAAGGAGTTTGCTTATGAGCGGCCGCATATCAGCTTCCCTGCGCAGAAATACAAAGGCGATTCGATCAAACCCGGGCTGAGTTATTCGGTTGCGAAACTCCTCAGGTATATGACCGACGAATCGGACAATAACGCCACCTATCTTCTGAGCTGCCATATTGATACAGACCAGTACCGGGAGTTTTTCAAAGATATTGACATACCCTACTATGAACCTGCCGATATTCTTTATACCATTTCGCCGCGACAGTATTCAAAATTTTTCAGGTTGCTCTTCAATGCTACTTTTGTCAACGAAGAACTTTCGGAATACGGCCTGAAACTTCTTACCGGGAGCAGTTTCAGGGAGGGGATCGTGAAGGAACTGCCCGAAGGCACCGTTGTTGCCCATAAGTTCGGGGAGAGAGGCCTCAACGATTTGATGGACTTTTCAGAATCAGGCATCATTTACGCCCATAATTCACCCTATCTCCTAACAATCATGACCCGCGGGAATCATATTGAGACACAGACGAAATTCGTCAGCGGGATCTCTGCCATGATTTACAAACGGTTAAGGGGAAACTGATCCTTTTACGGTTCGCCGGCCGTTGTTGCGTTTATTTCATAACAATTTCTTTTTCAAGGTGATATTCCGTGTTTAAGAAAGCAACCAGCCGGACGGAATATTTCCTGTAATCTTCGAGCACAATATGATAAGCAAGTAAAATGTTTGCCTGCATCTTCATCATGTTCCCAAATTCAATGAATGCTACTTTGTCTTTGGTAATAAAATCAATTTTACCGGCAATTTTATTAAAATCTTCATTTGAGCTCATCCGCCTGCCTTCTTTGCCTTTGATCAGGTAACCCATATCGAAGATTCTTGACCCTAACTTAAAATTATCATACATGATTTTCATGTAAAAATCCCACTGGGTGTTTAATTCAGTGATTTTATTGTCCAGTTGATTCAGGCTGTCTACAACATGTATCTTTCTAATCAACCTCATATTCCCGGCATTCTTAAGCTGGGTGAGCGTATTTCTGTTAAATGACATATAAACAATGTTAGTTGTGTTATGGAAATACAGTTCATATGTTTTTATCACTAGTGTCTATTAAAAAATGTTAAAAAACATTGAACTCCAATTGCAGCTGC